>JAJRUA010000188.1 GCA_024278035.1 Planctomycetota bacterium
CCATTCCCCAAAGATTGGCAGCAGAAGGGGCTAGCCGGGTGGTGCAGGAGGATGGCAATGAATGCCTCCTGCTCTGCGTGAACGCAAAGGAAATAATCCGGCGATAGCCGTCCAAAACCTTACTTTATCCCACTAACGGAACACACGGAAAATTCCATTTCACGATGAACCAGGACAGCAGCAGATAATCACGATTCTTTGCGCGGATCAACTCGATCAATGGACGCTGGGCGAAGATTGCGTCACCGGTGATCAGTCGCAACATCGGATAAGTGTCGAGCAGTTCTTGCAGATGATGACGCAGTAAGGTCGGTTCGTTGGTTTTCTCTGCTCCAGTCGACCATTGACCAACGACCACTTGCAAGTCATGCACAAACGCGTTGAGCATATGGAGTGGGCGACCGTTCTCGTCGAGCCCCTGCTTGGCCGTTTTGCCGTCAACGGCAAGTACTCCTTCGCTGGGCAATTCTGCTAAACAATTCTGCAACCAGACGTCCAACGCTGCTTGAAACTCGGACACGCTGCATTGGGCCAACGCACGGCTAATCGTGGTAGCACAAGGCGGCTCCTCCCGGTCAAAACCTAGTGGTCCCTTGAGTTGATCCCAATGCACGGTCGCCCAGCGAACAAGGACTTCCATTTCACGAATCCGTGCCAGCATCCCCAGCAACATCAGCACGACAATGCCAGCAAACGGATGTCGCACGCCGCGGCGACAGCGGGGATCTTCGAGTTGAGAAAACGCGTCGAGAAGAGTGGCAGTATGCACCGTACAGGCTCCTTCCTAGAAAAGAGCCCCCCTGAGGCACACTTCTACGTCCCTGTCCCAGGTAATGTTCACAGAAAATGACTTTGCAGTTCTCCTGGATTTTTCTCCCACAATGGCTGCGGAAGTTTTGACCGCTTCCTCCTCCACGCCCGCCAGTAACGACTTCATCCGCTTCCGATCCGCGTAGCAAGCAGGCAACTCAGGATACGGGTCGCTCGTGGAAACATCGCTTTTCATCCTGGAAAACAAGGCGTTTTTCGTTTCTCGCCAATGAGGATTCTGGACACCAAGGCCAGTCCCTTCGGTACGCGTTTGCATCCGCCCACCGTCGATACTGACGCATGCCAGGGAAATGGGCGTCTTCGGCTGGGTCCGCTGTCGCGGCAGAGGCTGGCTGAAGTACGCCCTCGTTTTCGTTTCACGCTCACGCACCATTTCCGCACCAACTTTCACGGCCGTTTTGTTCAGGCCGCGACCGGTCAAGTCGATGCCTCCGATCTTTTGCAACACGATCGCACCAATCTCATAGGAAGAAGTGTACGCCGCCGCCAGCACCTTCTTCGCCAACACGGCCGGACTCGACGAGCCGCCGTCAATCCGAAACACAAGACGCTGAGGGAAAAAAATCTCGACGGCAAGTCGAGCAGCGGTAGGTCGGTTCGTGAAGTGTGACCTCGCCGTCCGGCGTTTGCAAAGGCAATTCGTGCGGACTTTCTTTCGGCGGATGTTTCTCGTTGCAGGTGGGACAAGGTTGCTCGTCGGTGAAGTGTTCGGCATGCTGTGCAGCCAGATGAGCATCGATCTTTCGAGCTAGCATGCGTCCGGCTTGATGGCCAAACTGTTCGATCTCGGCAAAGGTCGTTTCGCGTGGCGGGCCCTTCTCGCCAAAGCCGCGCCTTGCCATCAGTGCCACCAGCGACGCGAATTGCTTCCCCTCTTCCGGCGACAGTTCCACATCCAGATCCTTATTTCGAGCGTCCTTGCTCATGGTAGATTCCTTCCTAAAAGAGCCATATTGCCTAAGTTCGCTCCCAATCTAACTTCCAACGCCAAAATCCACCAAGCCGACTTCGTACCACACCTACAAAACACGAGCCCGTTCCTGCACCCCCTGCCCCCTGCCCTTCTCGAGTGGCGTTGCCATAAAAACGGCTAAATTGCTACTATTCCACGACGTTTTTTCTCCTCTGCTTCAGGCTTTTTTCGGCATGACCAACCACCCGCGTAACGCTCTCCAGATCGCACTGATTGGCTGTGCGCTGATCGCGATCGGCGTCTCCGGTTGTGCGTCGCTGCGCAAACAAAAGCTTTCTTCCGAATCGTTAATTGCCTGTCGTCAGATGTCGCGAGATGGAGTGGCGGCGATGGAAATGGGCCGTTGGGACCAAGCACATGAATTACTAACCGACGCAGTTCGGACAAGCCCGACCGATATCGATGCCCGACGTCATTTGGCCGAGGTTCTCTGGCGTCAAGAAAAGCATCGCGATGCGGTGGTTCAGCTAGAAGCAGCCGTACGAATCGATCCCCGCCATGCGCCAACCGTTGTGCGGTCTGGCGAGATGCTGCTAGGAATCGGCTCCATCGAGCGAGCTCACAGGCGGGCAGAGGAGGCCATTGCACTCGACTCGTCTCTAGCAGCTGCTTGGGCATTGCGCGGTCGGATTTATCGTCAAAAAGGCGATTCAGAGAGAGCCCTAGCCGATATGCAACAGTCGTTACGCTATTCGCCACACACGACCAAGGTGTTGCTCGAAGTTGCCGAGATTCAGTTTTCGCTCAATCGGCCCCAGCGGAGCCTGATCGTGCTGCATCATTTGCTTGATGTCTACGCGCCAGGAGAAGAGCCGCAAGGTGTGCTTTGGCTAGAAGGCCTCGTTTACGGAGCACTCGAGCGTCCACAGGATGCGGTAGAAAGTCTTTATGCTGCCAGTCTGCGTGGCCAACCCAAGGCGGAGCTATTCTACCATCTGGCAGCTGCACAAAATTCTGCAGCACAGCCTGCCGCAGCGACCAGCTCGCTACATCAGGCCTTGGCACTTGACGCCGGCCACCACGCTAGCCAAGTACTTCTAGCCCAATTGCAGGGACCAATATCCCCCGGCCAGGGCAACGTGATACGCCGTTAGAAATACTCTTTCTCACGTAGGACAGGCTTCCAGCCTGTCAATTGAGCTGGCCGACAGGCTGGAAGCCTATCCTACGGAAAGTACTCATCTGCTGATCGACGTGCAACGAGAACACATAACCGCTACAACCCGCTTGCGTTTTTAGATTCTTCCGACCTCAAGGCGTGTCGTGAGCTATGTTTGTAGGAGCTATCCAACAACCCGCCTCTGATTTCCCACCTGAAAGGAGCATCTTCATGCCATCTACTGCTCTTCCAGAAACTTCTCCGTTTACCGACCGACGTGAATCTGCTGGTACTGGCTCTCCGGCTGGACGAGAGCGTCGTCAGTTTACCAATAGTCATGATAACCTTTCTCCCGAAGCTGCCGAATTGGCCCGATCGATCGATCAATACAAAATGCAACATCGTCGGCGTTTTATCAATTTCGAAGAGATGCTTTCCATTTTCAAATCGCTCGGCTATAGCAAGAACTGAAAAGCTTACCAAATAGTTTAGCCGCAGTTCTTTTCAAGAGCCGGAGCTCAAGCTGGCTCGTTGTCTGCAATGACTACTGGGCTAGGATTGCGGCCATTCTTCTAGTGATCGATCTCTCGATTTCAATGGCTTGATTCTGCGCAGAAAATCTGTCAGCGAGCAATATTCAGCGAGTGTCAAACGCTCGACAAGCAGCAGCTTGCTGTGTAAATTTGGTGGCCGTGTCACCCGATCTCTTCCATTCAGGAATTGTCATGAAGCGAATCGTTTTGCTGTTTTTGATAGGTATCGCCGTATCAACCGAAGTCTGCGTTGCGGCAGCCAATCCTTCCAAACAGAACGTCCTTTTTATCGCAGTCGATGATCTTCGAGTCGAGTTGGGCTGCTATGGGGATGCGCTTGTAAAGACTCCTCATATCGACCGACTGGCAAGTCGAGGCACGCTATTTCGCCGCGCTTATTGTCAACAATCGCTTTGCAATCCTTCGCGGGCTTCGTTGCTTACAGGACTGCGTCCCGATTCTCTCAAAGTCTGGGACTTGCCTACCCACTTTCGCGAGAATTTTCCGCAGATCGTGACCTTGCCGCAACTATTCAAAATGAATGGATACTTCGCACAAGGCATCGGCAAGATTTTTCACAATTATCGACAAGATGAGTACCAGGGAGACCCGCTTTCTTGGAGCGTCCCGGCAGTGTTGCACTACAACACCCACTATAACGATACCGCCCAAGTCGAGGGCGACCTGCCGACGAATTTTGCAACGCTAGAAAAGACCAAGTGTCGCGACGTGCCCGACGAAGCCTATTTCGATGGTCGAGTTGCTAGTCAGGCAATCGAAGCACTCCGCAAGATGGAAGGAAAACCTTTTTTTCTAGCGGTCGGCTTTTGGAAACCTCACCTGCCGTTTAATGCTCCCAAGAAATACTGGGATTTGTACGATCGCACTGAGATCAAGCTCCCCAAACATCGAAATCCGCCGAAAAACTGTCCTTCGTATGCACTGACAAATTATAAAATGCAAGCAGGCAAGCCGCTTTCTGATGCTCAAGTGTTGGAGGCCCGGCACGGGCATTACGCAGCGATTAGCTATCTCGATGCTCAGTTAGGCAAGGTAATCGACGAGTTGGATCGTCAAGGTTTACGCAAGAATACGGTCGTGATTTTTTGGTCTGACCATGGCTTGCATGTGGGCGAGCGTGGCCTGTGGAGCAAGCGAACCAATTTTGAACTCGATACATGTGTGCCGTTGATCATTGATTCCCCTGCGCATCATCCCGAACAAGTCGTCAACGGCTTGGTCGAACTGGTGGACATCTATCCGACGCTAATTGACTTGTGTAATTTAACGGCACCTCACAAGCTGGAAGGTAATAGTCTGCGTCCCATGCTGGAAGACCCGCAGACCAAAGTAAAAGAGGTGGCACTTTCTCAGACTCCGCGACCCAGCAATTCAAAAAGTGTCAGATACTCTGAAAAACCGCCTCAAGTGATGGGCTATTCGATCCGAACCGACCGATTTCGCTACACCGAGTGGCAAGACTTTTCCACAGGCGAAGTCCAAGCGAAAGAACTCTATGACCATGAGGCTGACCCACAGGAATCGAACAATATTGTCGCGGATTCCAGTTACTCAACCGAGTTACCCCGGCTCTCGAAGCTGCTGAAAAAAACAATTCGACGAAAGGAATAAACTTCTTCAGTTCTGTCGAACTAGTTGCCGTATCAAGGAAAGTTACGAAGCACGTAACAATCCCATGCGGAGCTCACGACCTGTGACAAAGCCGATCGTTTTCCCTTGGTCGTTGACGACATGCCCCAAGGCGTCTTCCGTTTGATTGAGCATTCGCAGAGCAGACAAGCACGATTGATGATCACGAAGTTCAATCATCGGCTGCGGATCGGGTAGCGTGGGTGAGTCGTCCAAGTAGAGATCCACAGTCCGCACAAATCCGACCAATCGACGTCCTTTGCGAGTCTCTTCGATCGGCAACAACGTGCGACCATGCCGTTGGGCAATACGCAGCACGTCGCTTTTGCTCATCGTGGTCGTGACGCGTACTACATGGCTAGCCTGGGCAGTAAAATTGCGTATCGGTAGCCCTGCCACAGACAACATTGCTTGGGCCAAAGATTGCTGAGCGGGCCGGAGAATCCCTTCTTCATGGCCTTCGGTCAAGAGCTCGGCCAACTCGCGACGTGCCAAGGTGAGTCGCAGTTCCTGAGGCGACGTATTGGTGAGCAACTGAAGCATTCGACTGAATGCCCATAAGATCACCGTAATCGGAGCGAACAGACAAGTACAAACCAACAACGGCGGAGCGCATCGTTTGAGCAGTCGATTGGGGGCATCGAAAAACAGACTCTTTGGCAGCAATTCGCCCAATACAAACACGATCGGAGCGACGACGATTGGCCCAAGCACATTGACCAGGGTTCCTCCATTGGGAAACAAATGCTGTGACGCCATCACGATTCCAAGCGAAGTCACGTAGTTGGCCGAATTATTTCCAATCAGTGTCGTTGCAATAAAAAGCGTGGGCTGATTGGCCAGCCAAAGCAGGGCTCGCGAAGTCCAGTTCCCAGTTAGTGCTTCGGTCGCAAGTCGGATTCGAGTGACTCGGTAAAAACCGGTTTCTGAACCGCTAAACAAAGCACTCAGAAGTAGGCCAACCACAAAGAGAACGATGATTAAAATCATATTTCCCCCTCTTTCGGATTGAACACCTGCATTTCGACGGTCAGCTGTCCCAGCTGGTCAGCTTCGATCACCAAGAACCGAAACACATGCCACTCGATCGTGTCGCCATCCTCAGGAAATCTCCCCAGGACCTCTTGGACGATGCCCGCGACCGTGGTGCTCTTGCACTTGGGCAAAGTCATGCCGAAGGTCCGTCCTAAACGGCGCAAGCTGGTCATGCCGGTCACATGCCATAGATTGTCTTCCAGGCGGCGAATGGGAGCGGTCTCTAGTAGACGAGAACTGCGGCTTGCTTCATCTTCGAAAACCGTTTGCAGAAGATCCTCGAGTGTGACGATTCCTATGGTTTCGCCAAGTTCGTTGATAATCGCTGCGACTTCACACTCGTGAGACCGTAACTCGTCGAAGACGACGGCCACCGACGAGCACCAAGGCACATAGACGACCGGCTGGGCAAAGCTCTCCAAATGTTGCCTGGGGATTGTCGGCATATGCTTAAGCGCAATCGCGGCAGTGATCTCGTCGCTCTCGAGTTCGGTGACCAGCAGATAGCCGCTGCGCGTAAGTTGTCCGCCCAAATCAGCTAGGCTCACAGGGGGACGAAATGATTGATATTGCGTTCGAGGACGCATGAGTTCTTCTGCACGCAAGTCAGACAGGAGTACGATATTCTGAAGCGCTGTTCGCTCTTGAGACGCCAGCTCTTCATCCGAAGTCGAAACCGTAATCGCTTTTTCTAGGTCAGATATTTCAAGATAGGGCTCGACCCGAAAGCCGGGAAAAAGAAGCCGCCGCAACACGCGATTAACTGCGGTGAAAGCTGGAGCCATCGGGTCGAACACGCGAACCGAGGCCGCCAGCGGGAGACTGATTAAACCGCTGATCAGTCGTGAGTGCGCAACACCTACTGTTTTCGGAATCATTTCACTAAAAACAATGATTGCCAGTAAAGCGAAGATTGCCACGATGCCTGCTTCGGTGTGTCTCTGTTGTTTTTCGAGCTGGATGCCGATTGTCGAAGCCAGCGCAAAATACAGGATATTGATCATGAGATTCCAAAACAGAATCGCGGTAAGCAATCGATTTGGCTGGTCAAGCAATCCTATCGCGACACGCTGGCCCGAATTGCCATTCTTCAGATCTCGCCGGTCGTCCGATTTCAGCGAAAAAAGTGCTGCTTCGCTACAAGAAAAGAACCCCGATCCGATGGCCAGCAGAGCCATCGCGAATAGCAGTGGAGCAAATTGTTGCAGCACGATCACAAAGGAGCCTATCGGTAAGAATCAATGCAGTTGAGAGGGCCTGAGGTTGAGGGGAAAGTTGGGGGCCCCTGAATTCTAGCCCCGAAATACACATTCTTTATTCATTATCCCCAGTTGATCTGCCCGTAGCTACGTCGAATTCGTCGAGAGCTGGGATCAAGAGCGCCGCCGTGGCGAAGCCGTAGGTGGCCACAGCTACTAAAAATGCAGCTCCGAAACTTCCCTGCAGATAACTAGTGATCACATAAAAAGTCGCAAACGGAGTCGCCATCGAGACGACCCCAATCGCATTGGAAGGATTGCGCGATCCTAACGCCATGAATAGCCCTGCCCCGCCACCGAGCATAAAAGCTGCGAACGCCTGAAACTGATAGGTAAATGAACTTTGAAACGCCAGCATCATCCTCATGCAGACCGCAACTCCCAACAGCAGAAAGAGAACCGTGCTCAGACTCACTGCCACCGCAGTTCGAGACTCGAGGTAAGTCATGCCTGCGTGGACACCCAGCATGGCTACAAAAAGATTCATGACCAATAATGTGATCACAAGAAAAACCAAATTTTCGGTCGATAAATTGCCCGTGTACCACAGTACCATACTTAACAGCATTGGCAGCAGAATCATTTCCTTGGAATTGTAAAAAATGCCCCCCAATTTTCCCAACACGATTTCTTTAGGTGTCAAATCCGTGACGAGCAACAGATCGAGCGCTCGCAAGTCTCGCTCATTGGTAATCGAAGTCACTGCCAACGCGTTGACCAGCACCAACCCCAGTAATACCAAAGGCACCACCGGCTTGGCTGCGGCAAGCTGTGCTGCGGATCGGGAGAAGTGACTGTCGGCCTCTCCCAAATAGACATAGAGTGCCATAGCGCAGATAGCAAACACCACCATATAGACGAGACGAATCACGACGATTTTTTTGCCATAAGCCCAAGTCATGATTTCACGCCAAAGAATCGGGTTGTCCCAAACTCTGCGAGATTTGACTGCTTGCGTAGTTCGAGTTACGACCTGTTGGGTATCAGTATTTGTGACCGAAGACTCTTGACGCTCTCGTACCTCTTGCATGGGATTCCAAACCCGAACTCGCCAAATCGCCCAGGCGTTCAGCAGAACGGCGCTCATGCTCGAAACAGCCAAGAACAAGCCTACCGATCCGCCATAGGCGACGAACGAATTGTCACCGGCAATCTCTAAGGGACGCATGGCCGCAAGAATTGCGCGAAATGGTGTAAGCACCACCGCCCAGTGATCAGTAGAGACTCCGAACCACCGATCGCCGAAAATCCCGGTAGTGACGACTTCCCCGCCCAGCAACCACAGCACCAACAGCAGCGAGGTCATTGCCAGAGATTGGAAGGTTCGTTCACGCCACAACGCGATTGTCGAACCAAGACTCCCTGCAACCAGCGCTGCGGTGAAAGTTACGCCGATCACGCGAAACACTTGGCCATACGAGACTCCGCCCAGCAAAGTAATCAACATGAGTAGCGAGGTGGCAGCAACAATCAACACCAGGACATTTAGCATGCTGGCCAGCAGCTTACCCAACACCAATTCGACATTGGTAAGATTGGTCATGAGCAACAAATCGAACGTGCGGCGATCTTTTTCCTGAGCTACCGCAGCGGCAGTCAGTAAGGCCGAAAATGCGATCGCCATCGCCAACTGAAGAGGCGCCAGAAGACTGAACACCGCAGAGCCGAAGCGAGACAAATCTCCCAGGCCGCGAACCTGTTGCGAGCCAATCAGAATAAGCCAAGCAGTCAGCACCAGACCGAACAGCGCAGCAACGTAGACCGCCCGAGAAAAGTAAAGTCGCCAGTTACGTGGAGTAGTGGTGACTTCGCGATTAAAAACAGGCCCGATGAGCAATCGCAGGTTCCTTAGAATATTCGGCCCTAGTGCTTTGTCATATTCAAGAATTCGGGTAGCGATCTCGTCTTCTCGCTTGTTTTTCTAGTAAAATACGAGAGCGCTACCCGAAAATCTAATATTGCCAAAGCACTAGGGCTGTAGAGAGAGTATCGGGGTTAGACAAATGATAGAACAATTCGGCAGACAGGGCAACAAACCGTCCGTTGGCCAGAGCAGAGAGCAATACTCAACTCCATTCACTATAGGCTGGCCAACCAGGAGAGTCGAGCATGCCCCGGAGCTCCCCGACCAACTCCTACGAACCCTACAACCACACTTAGTTGGCTATTTGGAGACTGACAATGTCCTTGTAGGCTGTAGGGCATCGTGGACAAGGTGTTGAATTCGTCTAGAATGAACCGAAAGCGTCTGAATCTCTTCTCTAATTGACAATTCGGCCCTAGACAAGGTCGTTTCCCGTACCATTTCGAGGTAAATCATGATCCTTCACAAGGCGATACAAACGGCATACCGAACTTGCAGTGCCCTCCTGTTGACTTCCACCCTAGCCCTTACATTGCCAGCCACTTCGGCGGTTGCCCAGCAGAATGCCTTTGAGCAATTGACCAAGGAAAACCTCATCGGCAAGTCCGTTTCGCTTTCAAACGAAGGTTACGACGAAATAGATAAGGCAATCCAACGTTTTCGTAACGGCGATAGTGTTGGCGCACTAGAGTTTTTGAAGACCGCGAAGGAAAAGTATCCCAAACTTCCGCCTGTTGATACTCTCTACGCGAAGATGCATTTTGCGGTCCGAAATGCAAATGCGATCAAAGCGGGACTCGTTTACCTGGAACGTTCTGTCGTCAACAATCCTGACGACCCCGAAGCTTATTTGATATTTGCGGACCAGGCCTTCAAAAGCCGGCGAATAACTGAGGCTCAAGCCCTCTTTCAAATGGTCGATCCTCTAGTACAGAAATTCAGTGAAAACACAAAGCGTAAACAAAATTTTACGATTCGTCTTCTAGCGGGGCATGCCGCTATTGCCGAGAGTCGACAACAGTGGGATCAAGCTCAGGAACGGTTGGAAAAATGGGTCGAAGTAGCTCCTGAAAGTGCTGCGGCCCATCAAAGGTTAGGGAGTACTCTTTTTCAAAACGATAAACCAAGAGAAGCCTTTGAAATGTTCACGAAGGCGCGAGAACTCAATTCCGAGTTGCAACACCCTTATGTTGCGCTCGCTCAACTATTCTCTCGTGCGGGTGATACCGCAAAGGCTCAGAAAGCTTTTGAAAAGGCTTACGAAGAAGACAAGAACGATGCCAAGACTTCACAAGCCTATGCCGAATGGCTGATTCAACAAGGCAAACTAGACCAAGCTCAGACGATTGCCAAAGCATTGCTTGACCAGGATGCGAATTCGATCACCGCGCTATTGCTAGACGGCATAGTTGCTCAGATGCAAGGGCAAACCGAACGGGCAAAGCAGTCGATGACCAAAATCATCAGCCTCGATCCTTCGCATTTCACGGCAACCGACCTGTTGGCCTTGATCTTGATTCAGAGCAACGATGTGGCAAATCAAGAGCGGGCTCTGAAATACGCGAACATGAATTCCCGAAATTTTCCTAACAACCCTGGAGCCAATATTACCAGGGCATGGATTCTTCACCAATTGGGTCGCACCGCTGAGTTTCAGGCCGCGATTGAAAAAATTGGCCGTAGCAACGTTCCTTTGGACTCGGCATTTCTTATTGCAAAGATTATGGTCTCACAAGATAAGAAAGATGCAGCGATTCGCGAAATAGATAGGTTGCTACAAATTAAAAGCGGATTGTTTATCTTCCGTCGCGAAGCAGAAGAGTTGCTCAACAAGCTCCAGTCGGAGTGATGTGAGGCGATAGTTGTTGGACGCTAGTTGTCACGGGTCGCACATTCAACTAGCGTCTAACGCCCATTAAAAAAGGTCATGGCAAGCCGATCCGTCGTCTTGCCATGACCTCTATCCTGAAGCGAAACACAATTTGTGTTCCGCCCTCCCGTTCGCTTTGTACTCTCTATATCGGCCAGACCACCCGGTACGCTATAGCCCAATTCTTTCGTGTATAAGAAGTTAAGCGAATAGTCGGCTTAGGAAAAGAAAGCAGACAGACCTCCCCAATGGGAAATCTGCCTACTCTCGGCCAGCGCTGTCGTAGTGAGCCACACTCCCCAGTAGGCCCACCAGACAATTTGCTGGTAAAAATGAGGTGTCAGGCTTCAGGTGTCAGGTTTCAGGAAAAGAAAAAGCTTGTCCTAGCCCTGATACCTGACCTCTGACCCCTTACGGTGTCGGTAGCGGTTGGGTCGACCTTTCTAATTGTTGCATCAGCAAAGCAGGCAGGTTGGCGTTGGGTTCGATCGCCTGGGGGCCCAGGAAGACCCTTTGTTCGTCAGGTGCGTCGGCTGGCGTTAAATCGATGTTTGCCAGCAAGCCGTCTCCTTCGACCGAAATACTTCCCAATATCTCCAGCCCCGAGGACTCGACATTCGGCAAATAGCCAATCGCGGCACTTCCGGCAGTGTATTCGAAGCAGCCTTGTTCGCATGGAGCAGCCTGACAGCAGGAAGCTTGGTGCGGTAAGCAACTCCCTTTGCCGCAGCCGGTTCGCCAAGGGCCTCGGTAAACTTCGATGGGTGTACAACCGCAGTAGGCACCATAGACGTGGTTACGCCATCGGTAGCGGCAACCGCTATAGATGTTGCAATAGCCTGGGTGGAATGGATGACTCTGCCAACAGGCGGGCGACGTGGTACGGCTTGTTTTACAAGGGCTAAACAGCCCGTAATGGCCCGATGAAGGATAGCGAGGAACGAAATAATCTTGGTTCCAGTTCCAAGTACCCCCTGCCCCACAGCCTTCGCCACTAGGAATTGTAGACCCGTAAGTTTGCCAAAACAGCCGAGCCTCTGCCGTTGTCGCCGACAAAAGCGATATGCAAAGAGCCACTAAAGCGACCAATAAAACGAGTCGACGCATGGAGGATTCCCTTATCGAAATCCGGTTTGAAAACAGGAGAATGAGGCAACAGGCTGCCACTGAGATAACATGCGTTACCGCCGAGCGTTGAGCAAATGCAACATGCACTCTTTTTGCAACCCCATTCGCTTCCTAGGTCGTTACAATCAGAAATGAGCGTAAGAGTAGCGAGTAGCGAGTCGCGAGAAAGACTGCGATATGATTTTTCCGATGAGTGCGATTGTAGGGACGCCCTATGGGATCGCCTGTGGCGAGGCCGCTCTGCTAGCCTTATTCTTGATCTACCTCCTAAGACAATCGCTTGGTACCACGCTCTTTGCTCCCTGCGTTTGGGCTCTGGTCTCGACAGCAAGTCTCGCTCTGGATGCCATTGTGGAATCATTGCCAGGAAACTCGGAGCACGCCATCGGCCTGTCGACGCTTCGATTTGCTGCCGCCGCTAGCTCGCTCTGCCCCCTGATGGCGGTTCTTGGCGCCAAACGACCACAGCATCGTGGCTGGCAATGGGTGGTGCTAACCCTTTGGCTGGTGGTCGTCTGGCCAGCTGCCCAGGCTGTGCTGATTCCGACCGGCTTTCGCCTCGATCTATTCGTCGTTTGGAAACTGTTCTTGGTAGGGCTGGTCGGAGTGGGCCTGTTGAATTACCTACCCACACGCAATTGGCCCTCAGCTTGTTTCGTCACGGCAGGCCAAATCGTTTTGCTAGACAACTTTCTTTGGAGCTGGAACCTCGTCAATCCTCAATGGGTCATAGCAGTTGGATTAAGTTGCTTTCTCGCGGCGGCAATTTTGGTCTGGGCTCGCAAACCGAAAAAGCAACCGCAAGACGGATCGGAAAGTCCGCTCAGCCTTACAGAATTCAATCAACGCTGGCTCAATTTTCGTGATACTTTCGGCGCCCTATGGGCGCTGCGAATTCTGGCCCGCCTCAATCAAACCGCCAAGGTATTCCACTGGCCGATGCGACTCGACTGGTCAGGTTTTGTTTTGTCTGAAGTTTCCAAAGACAAAGAGCCCACTGCTGCGCAGCTCAGCGAGCTGGAACAAGCTCTGTCCACCCTACTACGCCGCTTCGTTTGAAATGTTAATCTGGAGGAAGGTTTTGAAGATCAATCTGTAACCGTTCATGGGGTGTAAAAAATTGTGGCTTCTCATGAGGCTACCCGCTGCAAGTTCTATCAAATCCGGTATGGACGCAAATGCGGCGTATTGATCAATGTGGTTTGCACCAGATGCTACCGCAATATGTTGTGATCGCAAGTTGCCCTCGTGAACGGTTGCCGTTTTTCCAAACCGCC
Source organism: Planctomycetota bacterium (assembly GCA_024278035.1). The sequence continues at coordinate 13,520 of JAJRUA010000188.1, forward strand.
GACATAAGCCGTGTCCCGCAGCTGCTCTAGACCTCAAATATGCATAAGCCCCTTGCTTGGCGTGGGCTTTGCGCATAAAAAAATCGAAACGCCCTGGAGGTCGTTGGCTTTTTTGAACCAACCCAACGATCAGAGCTTAACCCACGAAGGAGATTTCGCGTGACGACAATTAGGCCAGAACTGATCCGCCAACGCAAACGTCGGATACGACAACGTTTGCAGCAATTCCCGGCTGGTCAGCTACAACCGGTTTGTCGAGTGGATGCCGTCGGTGCTCGGTCTGCTGTGTGCTTATTTGAATCATTGTTTTGGTTCCTGTACGGGAATTGCGTTTGTCAATTCGACCTCAATCGTTGCCTGCGGCAATAAGCGGATTTCCAGACCTCAAACATTCAAACAGATTGCCTGTCGTGGAAAAACAACCATGGGATGGTTCTACGGCACGAAACTCCACTTGGTCATCAACGAGGTAGGCGAACTGCTGGCTTGCCGATTAGCCCCAGGTAATGTGGATGATCGTCAGCCCGTGCCAGAGCTTGTTCGAGGACTCACCGGCAAGCTCTTTGGCGAGAAAGGCTATATTTCTGCCCAGCTCTTTGAATAGCTGTGGAGCCAAGGAGTTCAACTCGTGACCTCGATCCGCAGCAACAAGAAAAACAAGCTGCTGCGCTGATGGACAAGTTCTTGCTGAGGAAGCGGTCTGTGATCGAGAAAGTCAATGACCAGCTAAAAAATATCGCCCAGATCGAGCATACTCGACATCGAAGCCCAACAAATTTCATGGTCAATCTCGTCGCGGGCTTGATCGACTACACCCATCAAACCAAAAAACCATCCATCCGATTCAGCCAACAGGAACGTAACTTACTACAGCAGTTCACATTAACAACGACGGCTTAAACCGAATTCAGGTTAGTAGGTTCCTGTAATTCGAACATTTGTTCGGAGCGAGTTCGCTGCTCCGGCTTAAACACCTTGGTCTAGCCCGCCGAACGCTTGAGTAGTATGACGATTCACAACCTCGGTGTTTACAACCGAGGTGGGATAGAGGCTAGGTCATTCGATCGGTCTTGGGCATGTGAGGCATCCGGCGAACTGACTAATGTTACGCCCTCATTGGTCAGCAAGACGCTTGGTGAAATCCTGGATGTCATCACTTCGACTGCACGTCCCGAGTGGGTCATCAAAAGTCTCACGAATCAAATTGATTCTGCGTCGGCGTACTGGATCGACCCGAGTTTGGCGTGGGCCTGAAACGACGCAAAAGTGTCGATCTGATGCGAGTCCGATCTCCAGACAGGATTATGGATAGAGACTCTACTCCTCGATGCTATCCATCAGCTCCACAGATTCCAGTCATCGGAACTTCGCAAAATGTTTTAAGCAAAGGGGGTGGTCATCATTTGTTAGCATGCCCTGAAGCGGACCTTCGGCAACAATCCTAGCGCAACGAACGCTGCTAAGAGCAGGGTGCTTGGCTCCGGCACAGGCACGCTGGTGACGAGCAAAATCACTTCGTTCGGTTCGTAACGGACGAACCACTCGTCGTCGCCGGTCAGAGCCGGAAGGTCGTAGACATCAAAGGTTCCCGACACGCCACCGGCTGCGGTCACAATGAGAAATTCGTCACCCGAGGTGGGCATGAAGCCATCGAGTAGATTGACTTCCAGAGTTCCCGCCAGATCAGCAAGGTCGGCGACCCTTAGCAGGTCGAGATCGAAACCTGGCGAGCCACCGTTGCTTGCTAAATCTAGGACGAGTGTGCCGGTATCATAGTTTTCAAAGGCGAGCACCTCGACTAATGCCGAGTTTGGATCCAGCATGAATCGGCCTAAATTTTCGACCGTTACATCAAGCGAGGCTCCGTTTTCGGCAGTCAATACCGAGCCAGACATGTTGATGAGGCTGCTGTCGCCATCGAATGTGGTGCCTGATTCGATTGATGCGTTTCCTTGAAGGTACAAGTCGGCGAACAGCGAGTTGGTGCCTGTCGAACTGAAAACCGCGTTGTCCGAGACAATCACCGCATCGTCCAACACGCCGAGGCTGACGATCATCTGACCTGCTTGAATCAAATCGGCCCGGTACTCTCCGCCGCCGGTGATGGCGACGGTACCCCGGTTGTACAGGCCTCCTGTATTCATCAGATACTCGTTTCCGAATCCGATGTTCAGCGTGCCATCAAAGACGAAATTTCCTTGAAACCCATCGACCCGCAGATCGCCATCGACGGCCACCAATACCCCATCTTCATCGGTCCCGTCCAAATCGAATCCGTAGTTGATAACGCCATTCTCGAGCGCGTCGATTCCATCAGCGGGAAGGATTCCAACAAGTCCGCCCGTTTCGCCTTGATCCGGGCCGATGGTGAGCAATCCTCCGCCGAAGGATCGCAACGTTCCCTGGTTATCGAGCCTCGCAGGCGAGACTTTGCCGCTCCCTTGGATCAAACCGGTGTTGAGGACTCCCGACCCTTCGAGCGTCGCTTGCTCTAGCCGGATCACGCCGTCATTGAACCAAGCGGCAGACGTATTGACAACCAATTCGCCACCATTGCCAACATTCGTCTCGCCATCGTATCTGCCGCCGGTGAAGCCTGCAAAGGTATCGATGGCGTTAGCGTTGATCGTAAAGGTTGCTCCCGGTTCAATCGTCGTGATTGTGTTCCCCCCCTGCCCGTCCCAATTAAAAATGCCTGAGAAGGTGTTTTGAAATTGCGTAAATGGTGAAAAATAGCTACGACTCCAACCTTTGACACAACTCATTGGAAGGAGCCATAGCCATGAAGATCAGGATGCAGTATGCCAGCGATTTGACGAATCGACAATGGCAAGTGATCCGACAACTGTTGCCACAACGATCGCGTCGGGGGCGTCGACCGATTGATCGACGGAGAATTGTCAATGCGGTTTTGTATGTCGTGCGTACCGGCTGCCAATGGAGAATGCTGCCCAAGGACTTC
>JAJRUA010000189.1 GCA_024278035.1 Planctomycetota bacterium
CCTCACGTTCACGAAAACTGCGAATACCTGAACTCGTGCCGTCGGCCCCGGCATCGACATTCGGCCAGAACCACAAGACGGGTACATCAAGCTCGGCCACTGCGTAGAGGGTCTCCTCGATATGCCTTCGAGAATACTCGTACTCCGTCGTCACGGGATGTTGCATGACGACAACATAGCCACCCGAGAGGTCGAGCTTTTCACCGACGCCAGAGTACTTTTCCATCGGGTCGAATCTGAGTTTGGGCGACCGGGCGATTTCGGCGGCCAGATCAATTGAGGGGCAACCGGTCGTGAAGACAGCCTCGGGACGTTCACCCAATTTAAGGACGCGGTTGTAGGCTCCTTGAGAAGCGACCAAGTGGATATCGGATAATTTTGTAACAGCGTGACGAACCTTTTCATCAATTGATCCAGTGACTTCTCCGCCTTGGATGTGGGCAACCGGTATATTCATGTAGGCACCGGCAATCGCCGTAGCGATCGTTTCGTAGCGATCAGCAATCGTAACCACAATATCTGGTTGCAGATTAAGAAATGCCGTCGATAGCCCCATAACACCAAGGCCTGTAGTTTTAGCCATGGACGTCGGGTTTTCGCCCTCCAGCACCATAAAAACTTTCTCGTTGATCGTGAAGCCATCCTGTTCAATTTGCTCTACTACGCTGCCGTAGCGATCGAGCAAAGCCGATGCGGCAACAATAAGCTGAAGTTCGATCGCTGGATGTGCCTTAATAGCAGCAAGGGCTGTCTTAATGCGACTGTAACTGGGGCGAGCCGTTACAACGACACAAATTTTACGTTTCTCGTTGTGGGTATTGTTCAACTTCTTTCTTGGTGCTCTTGATGGAATTGGTCGTGGCACAATTGCTGATCTCGTTCGATCGGTAAAATCGTACGGAGGCCGAGAAAAGTGTGGTATTGAGAGGCCGGGATACCATCGCCCGGCTTCTTGAAGGCTAGGTGCTCACGTTGGATAATAGTACCCGATGGCAAATCCTTCGCGGCGACGATACTCTTCGTGAAAAGCTGCCGTAACTCGGTCTTATCGGCTACCTCGCTATCTTTATCCAGGGGCGAGGCAAGGGCAATATCCAATTGCCGAATGCAACGAACCAGCTCACCTGTCTTCTCTACCGAAAGGCTTGAAGAGATATCAGGGCCAAACATATGAGGGCTAAGCGTAAGATGGAACTCTAGCAGATCAGCCCCCATCGCTACGCTTGCTAAGCCGGGAGCAATAGTACCGGAATGGTCACTTAAACCGACGGGGCAAGAAAATTTTTGCCGTATCTCTTCGATCAGGTTGAGGCCCCACGATTTTGGCGGACAGGGATAGGCGGAAGTGCATTGAAGGATCGCTACCGGCGATTTCACCTCACGCACCAGAGAGACGGCTTGGTTTAGTTCTGCCCAAGTACTCATGCCACTTGACAAGATCACAGGTAAGCCCGTGTTGGCGACTTTTTCCAGCATCGAAAGATTGCTGACTTCACCCGAGGCGATTTTCCAAGCTGGCACTTCGCACTTCAACAGCAGATCAACAGCCTCTTCACTAAAAGGTGAACTAAGGAAAATTAAACCCTGGTCGCGAGTGTACTTAGCAAGAGACTGCCATTGCTCCGAAGTGAAGGAAGTACGGCGCCAATAGTCTTGGCGTGTGGCATCTTGTGGGAACACTGGCACACGAAAACATTCACGAACGGTGCCTTCAGCATCCGCAATATGCGTTTGAAACTTAACGGCATCAACGCCTGTTTTAGCGGCGGCATCTACAAATGCTTTTGCAGTGCCCAGGCTGCCTTCATGTGCTAGTCCAATCTCTGCAATTAAAAAGGTTGGCGAGTTTTGGCCAATCGGCTGGTTGGCGATCAGGAAGGATGTATTGGTGGAATTCACGTCTTGCAAACTTATTTCTGCCTAGGGCCATTCCTTGTGTTGTGGAATGCGTGTCTCAATGACGGGCTGTTTAGCCCCTGACGTTCTAGTTGGTAGTCGCCGTTCAGAATGTCTTTCCACCAGTCTTGATTGCCGAGGTACCATTGAACGGTTTTACGAAAACCGCTCTGGGAATCTTCTTGCGGTAGCCAGTTGGTCCGCTCTTGGATCTTTGTCGTATCTACCGCGTAGCGCAAGTCGTGGCCGGGACGATCGGGGACGAAGGTGATTTTGTCTGCGTGAGGTTTGCCGGAGGGGCAAGGATGGAGTTCGTCCATGAGTTTGCAGAGTGCTTGCACTAACGCAAGGTTGGTCCATTCGTTGTTGCTGCCGATGTTGTAGGCTTCGCCGGGGAGGCTGGTTTCTAAGACACATTGCAAGGCACGGCAATGGTCTTCGACGTAAAGCCAATCACGGATGTTTTCGCCTTTCCCATAGATGGGAATCGATTCATCGGCTAGGCATTTGAGAATCACGACTGGAAGCAATTTCTCAGGGAACTGGTAGGGGCCGTAATTGTTACTACAGTTGGTGACGAGAACCGGAAGGCCATAGGTGGCGTGCCATGCTCTGGCCAGATGGTCGGACGAGGCCTTGCTGGCGGAATAAGGCGAGTGGGGATCGTAAGGGGTCGTTTCGGAGAAGCCCGCCTCATCTTTTTGTAACGAGCCATAAACCTCGTCGGTCGAGACATGGAGAAACCGAAATCGCACCGCTTTCTTTTCGTCGAGGGATTGCCAGTATCGGAGGCTTGCTTGCAGTAAATTGAAGGTGCCAATCACGTTGGTTTGAATAAATTGGCCCGGCCCATCAATGGACCCATCGACATGACTCTCTGCCGCTAAGTGCATTACAAAGTCAGGGCGAAAATCGTCGAAGGATCGCCTCACGGCTTCAGCATGGGTGATGTCGATCTGCTCGAATCGGTAGGCCGAATGATTTTCGACATCGGCTAGGGAAGCAAGATTTCCGGCATAAGTGAGTGCGTCTATATTGAGAACGCGATAGTTGTTTTTTAGTAGCAAGCGAACGAGGTTCGAGCCAATGAATCCGGCCCCCCCGGTGACGATTACTTTAGGAAAATAAGATTTCAAGGAAGCGATGGGGTCGCGATAAAAACGGGCGTTGTCAATCGAGTCATCTTTTATGCCTTGACTACCGTTGCCTTGCCATTCAGGCCATCGGTAGCATTTCGCGTATCGACCACCAGTTGGGACCAGTCAACGAGTTCTTGGCAATCGACGTTGTCGTGATTGGTAGCAATGAGGCAAGCATCGAAGGAACCGATCGTGGCTTGGTTCCAGGTTACGCTCTTCATGCCGGCCCATTCGGAGTGTTCTCGGGTTGGCTGGATCACTGGGATGTAGGGGTCGTAAAAGGATATCTCAGCCCCCGCTTCCTTCATCAATTCCATCAAGGTGTACCCGGGCGATTCGCGATCGTCTTCCACATTGGGTTTGTAAGCCAATCCGACGAGAAGAATTCGGCTGCCATTGAGTGGCTTCTTGATCGTGTTGAGGGCGTCTGAAAGTGCACGAATCACATGCTCGGGCATCGACGTGTTGATCTCTCCGGCCAGCTCGATAAATCGGGTCGGATGGCCATACTCGCGAGCCTTCCAGGTGAGGTAGAACGGATCGATGGGAATGCAGTGGCCGCCTAGGCCGGGGCCCGGATAAAAAGCATGGAAGCCAAACGGCTTCGTCTTGGCGGCTTCGATGACTTCCCAGATATCGATATCCATCGCGGCGTAGATCAACTTCAGCTCATTGACCAACGCGATGTTCACGCTGCGGTAGATGTTCTCCAGCAGCTTCGTTGCTTCCGCGGCGCGGCAAGAGGAGACGGGCACCACCTGTTCGACTGCCGACGAATAGAGGGCGATAGCTTTCTCTAAGCAAGCAGAAGTGTAGCCGCCGACCACTTTAGGAACTCGGCCAACATGGCTGTCGGGATTACCGGGATCTTCCCGTTCAGGGGAGAAGGCGAGGTGAAAATCCTTGCCTGCCGTCATTCCAGACCCTTTCTCAAGGACCGTCCGAAGTTCGGTGTCGGTCGTGCCGGGATAGGTTGTCGATTCTAAGACAACCAGCGTCCCTTCCTGCAAATAGGGAGCAATCGCCTGACCGGTAGCAAGGATATAGGAGATGTCGGGCTCACGATGCTTGTTAAGCGGAGTCGGCACGCAGATGATGACAGCGCTGGCTTCATGTATTCGCGCGAAGTCGGTTGATGCTTCGAGCACTTTACTGTCAACAAGCGACGCAATCTCGTCTGCGGGAATGTGGCCAATGTAGGAGTTGCCGGCGCAGATGGCGGTAACTTTTTGTTGATCGACATCCAGGCCGAGCACGTTGTGACCCGACCTCGCAAATTGCAGGCAGAGCGGCAAGCCAACATAGCCAAGACCGACAACGGCCGTACGCGATTTTTTATCTGTTTTTATTGGGCGTGATTGCACGGTGTTGTTAGCGGGTGATTGGCGTTATTGAGGAAAGTTGTTGAAGAAATTAGTGTGATTCTGATCGTTGCTGCGCGAGAGCAACGTGCTGTCCCGCGCCGACTGGCAACTCGATCTGACCATTGCTTGTGGCTCTACTCTGCTTGTCAGCCAGTGGTTCGACCAAGTCGGCATGAATCTCTACCGTGGCCCCGGCGCCCATCATCGTCACGCCGACCCAAAGCTTGGTTGAGTTGTCGGTACTCAGAATGATTCCTTCGGTACCCTTCATGGGTCCACCAATAATCTGCACTCGTTTTCCCGTGACCAGTTGCGGGTGGAGTTCGATTTTTTCAGGTGCTGTACGGAGGGCCAATTCCAAAGAACCAATCTCACGGCGAAACGAAGATTGCTCGGCAGGATCGATCTCGATAAAATGGACCAGTCGATTGGTCTTCAGGACCGCTAGCCTTTCTTGTTCTCCGCCGGCAAAAAACAAGTAAGACTTGAACATCGGATACAAGTTGCGACGCCGGCGACCGCCGGAGGAGGTTTCACGGAACACCATTGGCAAAAAGTAGGGAACCTCACAGCGGCACAAATCCCAGGCGAGTGCCTTCTCCTGCCGAGGCTTGGTGTAGATGACCGTCCATTCGCCGGGAGAAGTGTCCAATGCTCCTACCGTAGGAAGCATCATCGGTGGATTGTCTTGGAGTCGAAGCACAAAAGGAGAAGCGAGACGGAGGTTGATGGATGTAGCCGCCACTAAAGGCCAAAGGATTCTTCTTCCGGTTAGGGTAGACTCCGTCCACGTGGGTGCACGCCTTGGCCTGCACCACCCATCCTGATCCGGTAGCCCTGTGTGAGCCCCTTGCTTTGGTTCTTCAGCCTAATTGATACCTAGCGGCGTACAAGGAGGTTTCTATCTCAAGGGCCTGTTTCTGTCCATATAAACACCGAGGTTTAGAGCCGTTTCGACCACTCTGCACCGTTCGTTACGATGGGGAGGATTGGGGGAAATTGCTGGCAGCCCTATCATGGGGTAGCCCTCTACGTCAGCCTTTTGTAGCTATTCTATTTTAGTGCTTTGGCAACTCTTAAAATTAGCCTCCTCACCAAAATCAGTGGGTAGATATCAGCCGATTTGGAGGATTCAACCTACTTTACACGGTATTTCCAGTGGTTTGACGGTGCTTGTAAACTGAATGTCAGATCATTAACGGGTGCAAAATACTCGAATCGCATAGGCATTTGTAGATATAAAAGGGCGGACTCCCTCTGACGAGCCTGAGCTGAGGTCCAGTTGGCAAATGGATAGCATTTCTACCCACTGATTTCGGCGAAGAGCCTGTTTTTGAGACACGGGCCCCCCGATGAGTGGGGGGGGGCAGCAGGGAGCCAATCGCTTGCACGGACCGCCCACCGCCTACTGCTTTTATCATGGGGCTAACGCCCGCCCGCTTGCCTACGGCCCTCCCCCCACGCTCTCTTTTAATCAGCTATAATGCGATCTACATATAGATTGGGACCGTCTACAGCGGCTTTTACCACCCTCCCAAACGAACGACACCCATGCGAACCTTGATGAATTCCCTCTACCCGCAGGTTTCCTTTACTCCCCGACGATTGCCATTGATTGTTTTTC
>JAJRUA010000190.1 GCA_024278035.1 Planctomycetota bacterium
CAGCCATACCGATCGAAATCACTTGCCAGCTTCCTGGACGGCGTGGAGATTCCGGTCGAACTGTAAGGAGGCAAGGAAAAGTAGAGTCCCAGCCGCAGGCGGAAGCTGCGGAAAGCAGGGAAAACCACGGCTCCAGCCTGCGGCTAGGGCAAAAAATCCCCAAGCTGCTTGGAACAACACCAAAACCTGGTTAACCTGGAAGTTCTGGGCTGACTTCGCCGATTCCGCGGACCGGCCCCCTATGAGCCAATAAGAGACGACGTGTGACGGACGATTTTACGACTCCCTGAGACAAGCGGTCCTAGTTCGCTACCTATCCCCCTTGAGTGCCCTTCCGATGAGCAAACGAGCCTTCTTCTATCTCCTGTTCGCTGCGAGCGTACTTGTTGTCACTGCCTGCTCGAAGGCTTCGGCTGACGATCGTGCCACGACGAATCGGGCCACGGCGGATGAGGCCGTTGCCCCCTCCGTAGAGCTTGACGCCGTAGAATCTGACGCTGCGAACTCCGACAGTGCAAACTCGGCCACCGAGCCAGTGCTTGAAGAAGAGCCCCTTAGGGAAGAGCTTGCTGAAGAAACCGACGAGGTGGCCAATCTCTTCGATGCTATCGATGCGGGGGACGTGGAAGTCAAGTTCATTGCTAAGAGCGACAAGCGAGGCCGCATCCTAATCGAAAACAAGACCGACCAACCAATCGCAGTTCAACTGCCTAGCGCCTTTGTCGGCGTGCCGGTGCTCGCCCAGCAGTTTGGTGGCGGCGGCGGCGGAGGTGGATTGGGAGGCGGCGGCGGTGGAGGTGGCCAAGCCGTCGGCGGGGGCGGGGGTGGTGGCGGCGGATTGGGTGGCGGCGGCGGTGGCGGGCAGTTCAGCATTCCTCCTGCTGAAACGACCAAGATTGACGTTCCCCTACTTTGTCTCGACCATGGCCTCAAGATTCCGTCCTCAAGCAAACCTTACAAACTGGTTCGCGCCGAAGAGCATCTCACGAGCCACCCCGAAGTGATTCAGTTGCTCGCCGCTTATGGCCGAGGCGAACTCCAACGGGGTGCCGCTCAGGCAGCCGTTTGGCATACGAACAGTGGCGTAAGTTGGCAAGAACTCGCCACGAAGCTCAACGGCACCGTCCGCAGCATGGTTCGTTCGTCCTACTTCTCACAAAACGAAATCCAAACGGCCCTTGCCTACGTGGGCGAAGCGACCCGTCGTGCGGCCCTCGAAACCCAAAAGAATCTAGCAGACGGCGGGGCCCCTCTCGACCGTACGAAAACTCCCTCCGCATACGACGAAGCGTACAACGAATAGTTGCTTGCGTTATTCCCTCCAACGACTTCCCCATTTAGCCCCGGCCGATTACGGCCGGGGCTTTTTTGTTATTGCTTCTAGCCACATTCTTCGCTAAGCATTGGCAAACCCAAAGCAATCGCTGCCTTGCCAATGGCCCTCTCTCCCGCTCCCTTGAAAGACCGCATGAAGAAAGCGATCCTTATCGGTGCCTCCTCGGGAATCGGCGCAGCACTGGCCGTTGATCTTGCCGATGCTGGCTACTCGCTTGGTTTGGTCGCTCGGCGGCTTGAGTTGCTCGACGAAGTCGCCAGCCAGCTTTCTGTCCCCGTGCAAACTCGGAGCATCGACATCTCGGAGCCAGAAGAGGCGATGCGACGCCTGGGCGCCTTGATCGAAGAAATGGAAGAGGTGGACCTTTTCGTCCTTTGCTCGGGCATTGGATTCAAGAACCCTGACCTCGATTGGGCGATCGAGAGTGAAACGATCCGGACCAACGTGGCTGGTTTCACGGCGATGGCGAACGTTGCCGCCCTGCATTTAGAAGCCCGAGGAACGGGGCACTTGGTGGGAATCTCCTCGATCGCGGCGATCCGTGGCAGCGCTTATGCCCCCGCCTACAATGCCTCGAAGGCATTCGTTTCCAACTATCTTGAAGCACTACGCCATCGGTTTGCCAAGAAGCGTTTGGCGATCACCGTAACGGATATTCAGCCCGGCTTTGTCGATACGGCCATGGCAAAAGGGGAGGGTCTGTTTTGGGTCGCATCGGCTCCCAAAGCCTCACGCCAAATTTCCTGGGCGATAAAACGCCGCCGGCCCCATGCCTATATCACACGTCGCTGGCGATGCATCGCTTGGTTGATTCGCTGGGCACCCAATTGGCTTTATCACCGCTCGTAGTTAGCGTCCAAGACGATTCCTGAACGATTTTTGTTGCGAACGGTTATCCTACGTTTTTTACTTGCGTCGTTTCTTCTTCGGCTTGGCGTTCGTTTTTCCCGTACGGCGAGTTGGCTTTTTCTTAGCGGTCTTTGCGGCAGCGGTGATTTGCTCTTCGGCCAACTGGCACAATTCAAGCTGACTGCGATGCGATGGTTCTTTACCTTCTGGATGGACACGAACGTACGAACCGCTAGGTGTTAATAGCCGAGCCCGTTGGTTGTCTCGCAAGTAGATCGGCACAATCTCTTGGGCGATGCGATCCTTGAGTTCCGGCGATTCGACAGGAAACATCACTTCGACTCGGCGCTCGAAGTTCCGTGGCATCCAATCCGCACTGCTCAAGTAGACCGACTGCTGAGCGCCAACGCCGAAGACCATGATACGGCTATGTTCGAGAAAGCGATCGACAATGCTCCGCACCCGTATGTTGTCGGAGACACCCTGCACCCCCGGCTTGAGGCAGCAAATACCACGCACCACCAAATCAACCGACACACCAGCTTGGCTCGCTTCGTAGAGGGCCTCAATCGTGTGCCGATCGACTAAGGAATTGAGTTTCGCAAAAACCCATGCTTTCTTACCACTTTTGGCACGCTCGGTCTGCTCCTGAATTAACTTGATCGTCTTCTCATGGAGATCGAGGGGGGCTGCGATCAGCTTCTCCCATTTCTCTTTTTGCGAATAACCGGTGAGGAAGTTGAACAGTGCCGAAACCTCTTCCGTCATTTTCTTATTGGCGGTGAACAGACCGAGGTCGGTGTACTGCCGGGCGGTGCTCGGGTTGTAATTACCGGTGCCAAGATGGGCATAGCGGCGAATTTTTTTTCCTTCCTGACGAACCACTAGCGCCAATTTGCAGTGGGTTTTGAGTTCCATAAATCCGAACACGACATGCACGCCCGACCGCTCCATCCGCCGAGCCCAAGAGATATTGTTCGCTTCGTCAAACCGTGCCTTGAGCTCCACCAGAGCCGTCACATGCTTCCCCGACTCGGCCGCTTCGATCAGGGCATCCACAATGGGGCTGTCGCCACTGGTTCGATAGAGTGTCTGCTTGATCGCCAGCACATCGGGATCGTTGGCCGCCCGTTTGATAAAGTTCACCACCGGGCGAAACGAATCGAACGGATGGTGCAACAGCACATCGTTTCGGGCGATTTCAGCAAACAAATCCTGGCCTTCAGCAAGCTGCGGCGAGGTGCGCGCCCGAAAAGGGGGAGCGAGCAAGTCCTTCCGATCAACCATCCCGATCAAATCATGCAACGCGGACAGGTCAATAGGGCCGTCAATCGAATAAACTTCATCATAAGCAGGGAGGGCCTCTTCGGCAGTAGAGCTGATTGGCGGAGCGGTACGCAACTCTTCTTCCGTCACCAGCATCTGTCGCAATTTTGAGCCAAGTCCTTCCGACGCCTCAAGCCGTACCGCCTCGCTTCGTTGCCGGGCACGAAGGCGGACCTCGATCGCACGAAGCATGTCGTCTCCCTCCTCGTCGAGCAGGTCGATATCCATGTCTCGTGTCACGCGGAACGGACCGCAACTGAGAATCTCGTACCCACCAAAGACTTCAGGCAGTCGAGCGGCAACGATGTCTTCAAGCAAAAGGAAATCATGGCGGCCTCCCTGTTCGACCGGAACAAAGCGTGGCGTCACCTGCGGCAACTGCACGACAGCAAACAGCCGCTTAGGGCCGATCCCCTTCTCTCGGCGCAATGTGGCAGCAAGGTACAGACCTCGGTTATGGAACCGAGGACTCGGATGGCTCGGGTCGATTGCCATCGGTGTCAGCACGGGCAAGACGCGCTGCTGGAAATAGCCATCGATCACTTTCCGCTGACTGGCTGACAGGTCTTCTTCCCGAAGCAAACGAATGCCCGCCTCGGCCAACGCGGGCGCGACCGACTCGTTCCAACAGACGTACTGACGCTCGACCAGTTGGCGAGCCCGGTCGGTAATCTGTGCAAGCTGTTCCTTAGCCGTCAGTCCGTCGATAGGCGGATCTTGCGGGGCCATCGCTCCGTAGACTTGCTCGCGCAGCCCGGCGACGCGGACCATGAAGAACTCATCCAGGTTCGATGAGAAGATCGCCAGGAACTTCGCCCGTTCGAGTGGCGGATTCGTCGCATCCTCCGCCTCTTCCAACACCCGCGAATTGAACTCCAGCCAGCTCAACTCCCGATTGAGGAAATGATCCGGTTGCCAGGACGTTTGATGGGCATCGGAGGACATGGGGTGGGGATTTTGCAGACGGTTGAGGGAGGGGG
>JAJRUA010000191.1 GCA_024278035.1 Planctomycetota bacterium
CCTTCCAACGTAACGATTGCCGAGGACCGTGTTGCAACCATTGCAGTTACGGTTGCTTTGGCCGATGAGGGAGACGCCGTTCTTATCGCCGGCTGCACGACTGAAACCATTTCAACGGACCGAAAAATTACCGAACAACTTTTACGCCGTCGGCTAGAGAGTGACACAGCACTTTCCGACGCCGCTTAAACAAAAACCTAAAAAGGAAACCAAAGCATCTCCCTGAACTTTCTTGGAAGCCTCTCCAACGGCTAAAGAGGATTGGACTACCAGACCGTCTTGGGGACGTGCAAAAAACCATTTGAGGCTTCATCGTCGGCTGCTGTGAGATTGCGGGGTTTCACACAGTCACCCTCCCCTGGGTAGAAGCACATCTTTTGCGATTCGATCGGTTACTGGGTCAACCGTGCGATCGCAAAGCTTCACGATGAGGCTTACGTCTGAGTCGTCGGGATAGGCCTAGCCATCCCGACGACTCAGCGGATACAACGGGCTGTTTTAATCTTACTCTTGTCTCTTTTACTCCGTTTTGTTGATCGTCGGATAGAAAAAAGTAGAGAGAAGAAGGTTATGAGCAAGATGAAAATTAAGGAATACGAGTAGCGACGATCTTTCGCGACATTCAAGATCGTCGCTGCTTGGCTGCTTCCCCTGCACTGCTTTCTCCGCACTTGACCTTATCCCCCTAGTAAAAACCGTGCTCTCTCCTCCCCATGTTGTTTTTGCTGGCGGTGGATCATTGGGATATCTCTATCCGGGCTTAGCGATTGCCGAATGCTTGACCGAGCGTCTTCCTGGCATCCAAATCACATTTGCCGGGGATGGCCGTCCGATCGAACGGCATACGATTCATGGTGCCGGTTATCGCTATGCTGCGATCCCCTGCCAGCCTCGCCCACGCCGAGTGATTGACGGCCTGCGATTCCTTACGGACAACGCCATTGGCTTCTGTGCTTCACGCTGGATGCTCAAAGAACAGCAGGCGTCGCTGGTGGTTGGCCTCGGTGGCCACGCTTGTGGCCCCGTCATGAGAGCGGCCCACGGGTGTGGCATTCCGATGGTCTTGCTTGAACAAAACGCGCATCCCTCGCTCACTTCGCGCTGGTTGGCATCGAAAGTAGAAGTCGTTTGCCTCGGCTTTGAAGAAGCTCGGCCTCATCTGCCGATCGCAGCAACAACGCTCCTGACCGGCACCCCAGGTCGGCCGGCCTTTGCGAGGGTTCATCGGCCATCTCCCCCACCTTATCGAGATGCCTCACCATACGAGAAAAGGCACCCGCGCAAAAAACGGCTTGTGGTCATCGGCGGAGCAGGGGGGGCTCAATCACTGAACGAATCAACGCCGACCGCCTTAGCACGGCTCGCGGGCCAACTGGACGGGTGGCAAATCGTTCATCAAACGGGCGAAGGCCAGCTCCTTGCCACCGAGAAACGGTACCAAGAGGCAGGCATTGATGCTCTTGTCGTTACCTACATTGACGAAATGGCCGACCTTCTGCGTGAGACAGACCTCATCCTCTGCCGAGCAGGCGGCTGTACGATCGCCGAGCTCGCCTTATCACAGACGCCTGCAATTTTGGTCCCCGACGCCAACTCGCAGTATGGATCACAGCTTGCCAACGCCCAAATCTTGGAGCGAAACGGCGGTTGTCGGTACATCGACGAAACGGCGGGCGACCTCACGAAGTTGCTTGCCCAGGAGATCGGCTTGCTCATCTGCGACGAGGCAACCCGATGGCAACGGGCCGAAGCGATCGCCGATTTTGCTCGCCCCGAAGCCGCGTGCAAAATCGCCGACATTTGTTGCCAAACCTTGGGCGTTACGACTCCCACTCGCCGCAACGCCGTAGCCGCTTAATTCTTTAATCGGCAATAAAACCAAGCTGGGGCGCTGCTCTGGGCCACGGTGAAAAGAGGCCTTCGGCCAAAATACCGGCGTTACTTACCGGGCGATCCCAAGCAAAACGACTAGCTACTTTTGGCTAGATTTTCTAACACGCTTGTCCATTCGTTGAGGTCTTCGCTGTAATCTTCCTTGAGACGTCGCTGAACGGTTTGGCGCATTGGTTGGGGGAAGACTTCAGGGCCATGAAGGGCACCGATTAGGGCGCCGAGCAATTGGGCTGAGGAATCCGTATCCCAACCGAAGTCGAGAACCATGTGCATGGCTGCCAGCGGGTCGTAATCGCAAAACTCGATACAAGCTAGTGGAATCGAGAAGATGAGGTGCGACTCCCACCAGTAGTTTTGGAAACACTCTTTCTCAAACGATTGAAAAAGTCGCTTGGGCGAGCCGCCCGCTTCGCGGACCGCGCGGTGAGCGTACGCTATCCATCGTGTTGAAGGTTTTTTCGTGTAGGGAGCCGCTTCGTAACGGTAGGGATCGGTCTGGCGCATTGTTGCTTCAAGCTGTTGCCATGCCTGTCGGCACTGTGCGGGGTTCGTTGGATCGGCCTCGATCGTTAGAGCGGTGCTGAGTGCGGCGACGACTGCCGAGGTTAAATCTTTGGCGGGGCCGTTGTCGAAGAAGCCGAGATCGTAGGCCGCGCAATAAGCCTCTTTTGGCCGGCCAGGATAGATGCCCGCTAAGGGCAGCAAGGTCATCATACCGCAACACGTCTCGGCGCCGGTCCAGATTCTTTGGGGCGGCAGCGCACGGTTCGGGTC
>JAJRUA010000020.1 GCA_024278035.1 Planctomycetota bacterium
CAACTCTCGGGACAGAACGGTGGCTTCGGATGGGCCGGGGCTTGGGCCGACATTGAGGCGGCTTGTCCTCCGGGGCAACTCGCCACGAACGTCGTTGGCGAAGGGGGGCTCAAGTTTCCCAAGTTCCGTTCGATCGGTGGCCATGCCACGCAATTGGCCCAACAAAATCGCATTCGCCGGGCGCTTAGCACTTCGCTAGGCGGCGTGTTCGATTCCGCAGGTCTTGTTGAGAACCAAGATGGGCAGCGTCTCGTCGGTGCCAATGGCCAGACCGTTTATCTCAGCTTCTTACAGCGGGTGAACAAAGTGGACGATGGCTTTTACGGGCTTGAGCTTCATCGGGGCGACGGCAACAAAAATCGTGTCCTCTGTATTGGCAACGGTGCGGAGGGGGCCGGCTACGGCGTCACCTCCAACTACAACGCCTACGGCAAATCAAATTACGCTCGCTTAGGTGTAGAAAACGAGACAACCAATCTGATCGTGATTAGAATTGATTACGGACGCGAACATCGCGATGTGGTCACGGTCTATCGCAATCCTAGTTCTCTGTTAGAAGAGGCCATGGCAAAAGCCGGTGCGGAGAAGGTGGTTCGACTGCTTGGCAACTTTGCCTTCGATCGTATCAGCCTTGGCAACTTTGATAAAACGAAAGAACACGAAGTTGATGAACTGAGAGTCGGCACAACTTATCGAGCGGTGACCGGTCGTCGCGACCGAGGGGCCGAGATGCTCGCCCCGCATTTTGCTTCGGCCACTTATCTAAAACTTATCCCCCACTCGCAACGGCGTCTGACTTTAGGCCTCCTTGCAACAGTTACTTACTAGTTCACAACTTAATTCACCACGGAGATCACAGAGAGCACAGAGAAAAGAATCTTTTTAATCTCCGTGTCCTCTGTGATCTCCGTGGTAAACCCACTTTTCTGTCTGTCTGTTCTGTCCAACCTAGTTTGGATGATTGTTTTTCTCCTGGAGGTATTGACTAATGAAACGCTTTTTATCTTTAGTGCTGGTTGCCGTGTTCGGCTCAATGGCCAGTACGGTGGCAAGTGCCGCAGCGATTGATGGTAGCCTTGTTGGCGAAGGCTACGGTGGTGCCCTTGCCGTACAAACGAACGAAACCAGTTTCGGCGACAATCTTAGCGAATTGAATGCCGCTTACGGTAAATTTGATGGCAACATGCTCTCTTTTATCCTTACAGGACAAGTTGAGAGCAACTTCAACAAACTCGAAATCTGGATCGATGCGGCTCCCGGTGGCCAAAGTGTCTTTTCCAGTGCCGGCAACGATAATGCTGGCAACATGGATGGAATGGTATTCGACAATGGGTTCACTCCCGAAGTTCACATCATCGTTCGTAACGGCAACGCTGGTGGAGATCGTTTTGACTTCGACTTTGCCAACCTATTGTCGGGTCTTGTGACCGACCAAATCGACATCTTCGGTGGATCGCTGACGGGCAGCGGTTCGGTGTCCCCCGGACCGGCTACGGCCAACGCAATCGAAGTTGGATACGACAACAGCAATGTCCTTGGCATTGGTGGTGGTGGTAACTCGGGCGTTGCTGCCGATCCGGTCGCAGCGCTAGCCGTTACGACGGGCATTGAGTTGAGCATCAACTTGGCCGATCTCGGCTACGTCGGTGGCGACGTTCGTGTCATGGCACTCATCAACAATGGCAATCACGATTTTGCGTCGAACCAGGTTCTTGGTGGGCTCCCGCATCCTTCGGGCCACCTTGCGGGCCTCTCCGGCGTCGACTTTAGCAGTATCGCTGGTGACCAATTTTTCACGATCCCGGTTCCTGAGCCCACCTCGGCTTTGCTCGCTGGCTTGACCTTGTTGGGGTTGGCCCTGCGTCGCCGCGTTTGAGATTGGTAAGTATTGATTTGATTTAACGACGATCCGCATAAGCTCCACCACTGTTTTTGCTCAAGCAGCGGTGGGGCCGGCGGTTCGGTTTTTTGCAGCACGTCTCGAAACTGTTGGGTACCTCTGTCTTTCCTGGCCGCTGGCGGCTTCCAGATAGATGTTGGAGACAGTCTCGATTCGATTTTTATACTTGAGCTGATGGCGTTCGCCGTGAACCGCTGTTCGGTTGGTGCGACTGACTGATTGAACAACCGACTAGTTGAACAACCGACTGGCGGTCCGCGGCGAGCCGATTTTTTCCTACAGCTCGTGCCAAAAAGAAGGAACGATAAAAATGCGAATCACGCTCCCTCATAAAAAACGAACCTCTAGTGGCTTTACACTTGTTGAGCTATTGGTCGTGATCGCCATCATCGGCATCTTGGTGGCGCTGTTGTTGCCCGCCGTCCAAGCGGCCCGCGAAGCGGCTCGCCGGATGAGTTGCCAGAACGGACTCAAACAAATGGTGTTAGCGTCGCTTAATTTTCACAATACTAACGGCAACTTCCCGGTCAGCGTGGGGCAATGGGTTGAGGAGCGAGACATCGAAGATAATTGGTTAGGCCCTGATGGACAAAATGGAACACGTGATCGCAACGCAGGAGGCCCCGGCTACAGTGGCAACGGGTGGATCACCCAGCTATTACCGTACATTGAGGAACAAGCGATGTACGATGGAATGAAGATCGGCTTCGAGGGGGATTTTACGACGGCAGGCTCTGGTCGCGGCATGGGTAGGCGAGATATCCGCAATTTCATCTCGCAACAATTACCCGCAATCACCTGTCCTTCCGATAATTCGGCACGACCAAGTGAGGAGCAGTTTTGGTGGACTTTGCCTCCAGTATCGATCGCTACTACTAGCTACAAAGGATGTATCGGTGACTCCATCATCCCCGAGGGCGAAGGGGGATCGCAGGCACCAGGAGCAACGAGCAGTCCCTTCGGGCCAGCGGGGCCAGTGGATGATCCTAACGTCACTTACATTGGTTCGCCCAATTGTCACAACACAGTGGATTGCAACGGAATCATTTGGCGTAACAGTTATTTCCGTCCCATTTCCATCCGAAAGATAACCGACGGAACTAGCAATACGTTTCTTATCGGAGAGAGTGTCGCTTCTCAAGATTTCCATTCGGCTGCCTACTTCGGCGATGGGGATTGGGCAACTTGTGGTATCCCTTTGAACCATTTTGAATGGGAAGAACCCAATCTTGTCCGGAACGAGTGGCAGCGATTCCGCGGCTTCAAAAGCCTCCATCCTGGTGGGGCGCAATTTGCCCACTGCGATGGTTCAGTGCATTTTGTCCAGGAAGATATTAACGTCCGAGCTTATCGTTCGTTAGGAACACGAAATGGTGGTGAAACCTATCAAGAAAACTAAAAAACAGGCTAGAAGGAGCTTATTAAGTGATGTTATCGTCTTTTCGTTCGGCACGGCAAGCTGTCCGCTTGGCAGTGATGGGATTGGTATGTCTTGTTGGATGTGGAGGACCGTTTGATGCAACTTTGCAAGGCAAGGTGACGCTCGATGGAGAGACGGTACCGAGTGGAATGGTGACATTTAGCTCCGCAGGGCCCGATGGAACTTCCGCTTATGCAAAAGTCAGTGAATCTGGCGAATACCAAGTTAAAACAGGGCAAGAGTACGGCCTCAATGTGGGAGATTACGCCGTGACCATCGTGTCACGGGAGAAAACCGGCACACTCTACGGGGCGAATGGTGGGCCACCTCCGGCAGGCAAACTGATTACACCTAAATGGTACCGAGCACCGAGCACCTCGGGGCTCAATGTAACGGTGAAAAGTGGCAAGAACAATTTCGACATTGAGCTAACAAGCGAGCCTCCTCCAGAATGGGAAGTGAAACCGAAGAAGAGAAGGCGACGCTAAGAGACACTCGACAACGATTTCCTAACTAACAAAAAACGACGACAAGAAAATAACGCAGCGAAGTAACCGAGAAGATGGCACCCCGATGAGACCTTTTATGTACCCTACAGTGATTTACCTTCGACGCACTTTGGTCGCTTTCTTAGCGGTGGCGTCGGTCAGTGCGAGCCTGACCTCTGCCGTGGCTCAGGATGTTTCCGTAGCACCCATCTTGCAACTTTTTGAAGCGAAGTGGGAAACGATTGAAGACCGGATGCCGGATATTTTTATGGCCGGTTATGGTCGGATGTGGGTTCCGCCTCCGCATCGTGCCGAGACGGGGAGCCTCTCCGTTGGCTACGATGTTTTCGATCGTTTTGACCTAGGTAGCCCTCGCAATGAGACACTCTACGGCACCCTGAACGGGCTGAAGGGCATGATTCGGCAGGCCAATCGGGCAGGGATTCAAATCAACACCGACTACATTCTGAACCACAACGGTTTTGCCGATGCGGCAACCATCGATACGCAGGGCACACCCGACCCGTCGGACGATGTCGCTTGGCTTGAGTCGGGTGGCTATCCAGGATTTCTTACAACGCTCTCACCAGCCGACGATCCCAACGGCGTGGGAGCTATTAACGGCGATTTTTATGACGTCTCTGAGACCAGCGAGCAGACGTTTCGACTAGCCGGTTTGATTGATATTGATCAATCGACCAACTTCCAATTCATTCGCACTCCGGTCAATGCGGGCGATCCGCTCAACATTCCGAGCGCTGGCACCCAAGGAATCTTTGGCCGTCCTCCTGTGAATATCCCGGACCCCAACAATGCTCGCTTTTATCCCGACCAGGATTTGGGAGGGATAACGGTCTTCGATGCTCGGCTAGGCCAGAACGTCACGCTGTATAGGTTCAATACGGAGAACCCGCTGGAAGGGGACGCCGTGCCGGAGAACGCGCTGGGTTTGATGCTGCGGAATGTGCGCTGGATGATTGAGGAGGTAGGCGTGGATGGTTTCCGTCTAGATGCGGCGCGGCATATGCCCCGTTGGGTGCTGGATTATTTCGATCAAGCCGCTTTCCTTGCCGAGAGACCGCCTCTGCTTGACGGAAGCCCGGCCCATCAATTTACTTTCATCGAGACGGGCGCCGACAGCAGCAATGCCTTCTTGCAAGATTTCATCCGCAAGGACATTGATAACAACAACCTAGGGCAAGTGGGCGGCAATCGTGACGCCCTTGACTTCAACCTCTTTTTTGGGATAAGGGAAAACCTGTACGAAAATGGCCTCGTCAACGACTGGCGAAATATCAAGAACCTTAGCATTGATGTGAACGACGATGGTTTGGCCAACAACGGTAGCCAAGGCGTTGCTTTCGCTCGTAGCCATGACGACGGCCCCTCTTACCTCGACGCCGTCGCTCACGCCTATCTATTGATGCGGCCCGGTAATATGAACGTTTACATGAACGCTAAGCAGTTTGGTGAAGGGCGATCGTTCCCGCAAGATGGGAGTGAAAACGCTCTGGGCGGCATGTTCGGCGATGCGATTACGACGCTGGTCAACATTCGCAACACGAATGGCCGAGGCAATTATATTGACCGCACGCCGACGGCCAATGAAAAAGAAATCCTCGTTTACGAACGAGAGAAGTCGGCTCTTGTTGTTCTGAACAATCGGAACGACGCAGGGTACGATGCTCTTACCGTTCAGACGAGCTTTGAACCTGGCACCCCCTTGATAGAACTGACCGGCAATGCCGAGAACAGTTCGATCGATCCGAACGATGACTTGGCATCGGTGCTGATCGTCAAGCCGGACGGTACGGTCGATTTGCGGGCTCCTCGCAACAGATCCATGGACGGCGCTGTCGAGATTGACCATCGTTCGGGCTATTTGGTTTATGGTGTCTCGGGCCCTCAAGGGCAAATGCGGCTGACCGACTTGGCAGGACAGGACCTGACGGGCATTATCGCAGGATCAACACCTTCGCCCGGAGATGGCGGGGTCAACGATCCCTTCGACAACAAAATCAACGGGGCAACACGCCTCGCCGACGTGACGGTCGTCACCGAGGATTCTTTCAAGCTACGTATCGAGACGAATGCCGTTATTCATGCTGGCGGCATTCGTGACCAGGCGGCCGATGGGGACTTTGGCCAATTCAAGATCAACGGCGGACTTGACGGCAACGGCAATGGCTCGGTCGATAACGTAACACCCGGCAGCGTTGCCTATGGGTTTGAGAACTTTACCGAGACGGCCACTCCCGGTTTCTTCGAGACGAGTGGCAATGGACTTTTTGAGCAGACGATCGACACGACG
>JAJRUA010000192.1 GCA_024278035.1 Planctomycetota bacterium
CTCCTCGCGGCGCTCGGCATCCAATCGACGATCGATCGTCACCTCTTCTTCGGGCTTGCTAGGCGATTTCTTTGCTGCTGACTTGGCCTTGGTCACCTTGGCTTGGGCTACCTTTGTCTTGGTGCTCTTGGCCTTGATTGACGGGGCCTTGGTCGACGGGGCCTTGGCTGAAGAGGTTTTGATCGAAGAGGCTTTGGTCTTGGTCGATTTGACGACCTTCTTCTTGGCCGTTTTCTTAGCCGCAGGAGCACTCTTGGCAGAACGCTTCGGCTTGGCAGCGGCCTTCTTTACGGCGGGCTTCTTGGCGGACGACTTTTTGGCGGGGGTACGGGCCACGGTGGGGGTTCCTCAAAATCGGGCGACGGGTCGGGAAGGGAACACGCGGAGCAGGGAAAGCAGGGGCGTGCGGCGGGGGAGTTGCCCCCTTTTTGGCAAAGCGAGCTTTGGCAAACTGGGGCGACAAGGCAAGATATCGGACCCCTTCCTGATAAAACGCACCGTTTGGTAAAGATTTCATGCTGGCGCAAGCGTGCGCGATACGCCGGATAGTCCGGATCAGCCAGTCCGTACGGTCGCCCTACGGCCAAGGTCTCTAAGCTGCGTTCTGCCGCACTGAAAACGGCCCCGATTCTGGCTTGCGGCATAGGGCCCTCGTTGCTACGGTCCCCCACTCCCCAGAACCCCAACAATCGGTCCAACCACTCACCCGGCAGTATTAGGCCACAAGAGCGGGCCCCCGACCTCTAGCGAGCCTCGCATGGAATCGAAACGGACAAGCCACCTCGGCATAGCGGCCCTATTTGCTGTCGCATTCATCGCCGTCGCCATTGCCACGCCCGGATGCAACTCGGTTCAGAGCCAGACGCTCAACACCGAAGGCGTCGCCCTCTACAAGCAGGGTGCCTATCCCCAAGCCGCGGAAAAGTTCCAAACGGCGATTGCCAAGAAACCCGAATCACCTGACGGCTACTACAACCTTGCCGCCGCGCTCCACCAGACTGGCATTCGGCACAATCGGCCCGACGACCTCCGCCAAGCCGAGGTGCTCTACAACCAGTGCCTCGAACGCAATCCGGACCATGCGGAGTGCTATCGTGGCTTGGCCGTGCTGCTCAACGAGACGGGCCGACAAGACGCCTCGTTTCGTTTGCTAAACAACTGGAAACTCGCCAGCCCGAAAAATGCCAACCCGCATGTCGAGCTCGCCCGAATGCTTGAAGAGACGAACCAGGCGGACCAAGCCAAGGACCAACTCGTGCAGGCCCTCACGGTCGATCCGAACGACGCCCGTGCCCTGGCGGCCCTGGGCCGGTTGCGTGACCAAGCGGGCGACTACCAACAAGCGCTACAAAACTACCAGCGTTCGCTCGTCGCGAACCGCTTCCAGCCGCAGGTAGCCGCTCGTGTTGCCGCATTGCAAACCGCCGGAGGTTCTGCCGCAACCATGGCGACCGGCGGCACGGCCCAAACACGACTCTCCAACCAGTGGCGGAGCGCCGGCACGCGGTATTGAAAATTAAGGTGAGCCACGAGCGTTAGCGACTGGAGGAAGGGGCGTTCTGCTGCAACTCCGGTCGCTGACGCTCACGGCTCGCCTAACTAAAACGTTGCTCCAGGCACTCACAAGCCTTCGTTAGTGCCGCCCCTCCATCGCATCGCCCCGAAAGCCCCGCTACACGCTCCGCGATGTGCTCATCGCTTAGCAAGCGACCAAGCGAAGCGGCAACCGTCGCCCCTCGGAATCGCTTCGGGGCGATCTCTTCCGCTACTCCCAACCGGCGTAGTCGCAAGGCATTGTCGTACTGGTCGAACGCCATCGGTTGGATCAATTGCGGTACCCCTGCGGCGAGCCCTTGGGACGAACTGCCGATTCCCCCATGGTGGACAAACGCCGCCGCTCGGGGCAACAACTGGCTCAAGGGGACAAAGCCGAAATGGCGGACCGTCGGTGGCAAATCGCCGGGCAATTGCTCCGGGTATTTTGTCAGCAGAAGGCCTCGCCGTCCTAGCCGCTGGCAAGCCTCTGCCGCGGCGACAAAAAATGCTTCGCCCGCGCGATTGGCCGATCCCGGCGTGAAAACAATCGGAGCGTCCCCTTCGCCGAGAAACTTCTCTACCTCTTCCGGCAGAGGGCCTCTATCGCCACCGTCCCACAAGGGAAACCCCGTGGTCACGGTCCCTGTCGGCCAATCGCCCGGATCAGAGGCAAACCAATCGGGAAAAAGACAAACGGGCGGCGCCACGCCATAGTACCAATCCCAATAGTTGGCAAACTTTTCCGCAAGTGGCGGCAAACCCAATTCACGGCGAAACGGCTCCAACGTCGGCGCTAGCCACCGATTGACCATTATTCGTTCGCCCAACTTGAACTGCCATCGCGATAGCCAGCGTGGAGCCCAAGGCCCGGTAATCCCCGCAGGAAAACGGGGCGGCGACCGATCGCTCCACATCGCTAGCGGGGCATACACAATCGACGCGACCGGCGCAGCCAAAGTCTCAGCAGCCAAGCGGCTTGCTAAATCCAGACCATGCGCCGCAAGCACCGTCTCGCCCGGCCTGTAGTGCTCCGTAACCGTTGCGTACAATTCACGCAAAAGGGCGGTTACACCATGCTGAAAGACGGCCTTCATGCCACGCCGCGGATGCCAAAGATCGGGCTCTTGGGTCAGCCGGTCGTACTCCTGGGCCGTCGAGATGCCAACGAACTTGAGTCCCGCACCGACGATAACTGGCTCAAAATGCGGGTTCGCAATCACCGTCACCGTGTGCCCCCGCTGGCGCAGCACCGTGCCTAAGCCGACCATCGGATGGACATCGCCATAACTTCCAAGAGCGGTGAGCAAACAGTGCATTTAGAGTTTCTAGTTGAGAGTCGCTACTTGTTTATTGTGAGAGCCGTGTCGGCCCCGACCACGGTGAGCGTTATGCTACACGCCGTGGTCGGGGACGACACGGCTCTCAACTCGTTTGCATCTTGCTTCCACCATCGAATCTGGAGAGAATCGTAGGCATCCCCTTCCTCCCCAACCAATATACCCCATGTTCTTCTTTGACGACGATGACGCGGGAGACTACGAGCTAGAGCCCGTCGATGAGCATGTCGTGCGTCAGGCGGAAAATCGGGCCCGAGAAGAACTGGCTCAAGCCGAGCGGGCCATTGATGTGGATCGTGTTTATCGAGAACTCGAAGGACGCTCGGAAGAAGGCGAGTCTTCGTGGGAACCAGGGGCATGGGAGCCAGGTTCCTGGAAACCGAGCAGTTTTTCCTTCGGCATCAAGCACTTGCTCCTTGCCACCGGGGCGTTCGCTCTACTGCTAGGTCTCTGGCAGATGGGACTCTTCTCGGTCCATGGTTTTTCCGTGCTTGTTGCTCTGTCGTTGGTCGTGCTTGGAGCGGCCCATGCTTTTTTCGACTGGCGCGATCGACGCCGACAAGAGGCGACCTTCGCTCGACAGCGCTATGACCATGGCCGTGCGATGGGCGAAATTGGTATCAACATTCCGCCGCCCGAAACGCCTTCGACAAGCCTTGCCACCGCTTGGGAAGGCGTGAAGCGCGACCTGCGCGGATTCTTGCGATTCGGCATTCGTGAACTGCTCATCATCACCGCCGTCGTCGCCGTGCTAACGGTGATCGCACGAACGATCACTCTTGGCTTCACAGCGGTGCTTGTGGGGATGATCGCCCTTGGAGGCCTCGGCCTCCAGGCGTTCGACTTTGAGTTATCTCGTTCCATGAAAATCGTCTGGTGGGCGTCGATCTTCGCTTACTGCATCCTCACCGTCATCAGCGCCATCGCCACAGCAATCGGTTTTCAGTAAAATGGAGAGCCGCGTCGTCCCCGACCGCGGTGCGTTAAAATTAAGCGCGCCGCGGTCGGGGACGACGCGGCTCTCCACGGTACCCCTTTACGAAACTTTTTTAACTAGCGCCTAACAACTTCCAACTCAACGACTATGAAGACTCTCGATGCCATTGAACAACGTCGTGCCGTTAAACACTACGACGCTTCATTTGAAATACCTCAGGCAGATGTCGATCGGCTGATGGACCTAGCGATTCTCTCCCCCACGTCGTTCAACATCCAAAACTGGCGGTTCGTCGTTGTCCAAGACGTGGAGCAAAAGAAAAAACTTCGAGCTGCTTCTTGGGATCAGGCGCAAGTCTCAGACGCCAGCCTGACGATCCTCGTCTGCGGCGATCTGATGGCATGGAACCAAGAGCCCGAACGCTACTGGCGCAACGCTCCCGAAGCGGTTCGCCAGACGCTTGTACCGATGATCGGCCAGTTTTATTCGGGCGAAGGCGCGGCAGGCGATCAAATGCGGCGCGACGAACTTCTCCGGTCGGTCGGCATCGCCTCGCAAACGATCATGCTTGCCGCCAAGGCGATGGGTTACGATAGTTGCCCGATGATCGGTTACGATCCCGGGAAAGTCGCCGAGATCATTGGTCTCCCTGAGAACCATGTGATCGGAATGATGCTCACCGTCGGCAAGGCGGCAAAGCCTGCTCAAGCGCGCGGCGGCCAGATCGACAAGTCCGAAGTCGTCTTTGCCGACCGCTTTCCGGCCTCCTGACTGACGAGAGCAGAGTTCGAATTGCGGATTGCCGTTAGTGGATAAAAGGTGAAAAAGGTCTTCGGGATTTGCCCAATCGGGGTTCGGGCGATAGACTTATTCCCACTAATGCCCCGATAGTGTTTTTTTTGATTCGTCAGCCTGCGACCCTGCACCCAATCCCTCAAGCCCCCCCAAGTGGAGCCCCTTGTGTCGATCCTCTTAATCACCTTATTGGTTGTTGCTGGCGTTGGCGTTCTGCTGCTGATGTACGGCGTCGGCATCTACAATCGGCTCGTCACGCTGAAAAATCGTTTTCAGAATGCCTTCTCACAAATCGAAGTACAGTTGCAACGTCGGTACGATTTGATTCCCAACTTGGTGGAAATTGCCAAGGGGTACATGGAGCATGAACGGGAAACCCTTGAAGCGGTCATTACGGCACGCAATCAGGCGGTCGGAGCATTGAAGGCGGCTGGAGTCAACCCCGGCAATGCGAGTGCGATGGCCAATCTCGCCTCGGCAGAGCAAGGGCTTGGGGCCGTGTTGGGCAAGCTCTTTGCCGTGTCGGAAGCCTACCCCGACCTCAAGGCCAATGAAAACATGGCCCAGCTCAC
The DNA here is from genome assembly GCA_024278035.1 of Planctomycetota bacterium. Next base: position 5,178 of record JAJRUA010000192.1, read on the forward strand.
CGAGGAATTGACTTCAACCGAGAACAAAGTTTCGTTCTCTCGGCAGGCATACAATGATTCGGTGACAGAGTACAACACCTACAAACAAACCTTTCCGCCGATCTTCTTCGCAGGAATACTCGGCCATGGAGACGATGCTGAGTTGCTTGATTTTGATGATGCCCAAATCAACGAAGCGCCCAAGGTTTCTTTCTAAAAAAA
>JAJRUA010000193.1 GCA_024278035.1 Planctomycetota bacterium
CTCCGCGTCTCTGCGTGAAATCTATTCCACAAGCAATCCGAGCAATGCCTCCGTCTGCGCTGGTGTCCCGACCGAGATACGTAGGCCATCAAAACCGCCACGCCAGTCATAACGCATGTAGCGGACCAGGATGCCCCTCTCCTTGAGCCGCTCGTAGATCGCCTGGTGGGCGCCGCTCGGGTGGGTACACCAAATAAAGTTAGCGTGCGAAGGGAGGGTCTCGAATCCGGCAGCACGCAACCCCGTATCCAGTCGATCGCGCTCGGACAGCACTTTGGCAAGATTCTCCGCAAGCCATGTCTCATCATCTATCGCAGCCGTCGCGGCGGCAATCGAGAGAGCATCGCAGTTGTAACTATCACGCACCTTGTGCAATTGCTCAATCACTTGCGGCTGGGCAACCACATAGCCAAACCGCAGGCCCGCCAGGCCATAGCTCTTCGACAACGTACGGCTGACCATGACGCGTTCGTTGGTGCGTACCAAGTCGAGGCAGTTCGTCGGAGCAAAATCGGCGTACGCCTCATCGACCAAGAGTGGGCAACCGAGCGAGTCGGCCACTGCCGCCACTTCGCCCGGGGCCATGATCGTGCCGGACGGGCTGTTAGGGTTCGCAAGGTAGGCGAGCCGTACCTCCTCCGATGACACCGTGAAATCAAAGCCGAGCGTCCAATCCGCTTCGTACGGCACGACATCGCACCGAGCGCCTTGAATCTCGGCAAGCGTTTTGTAGAGCGAGTAACTCGGCGTCGCGTAACGAATCGCTTGGCCCCGATCAACCAACGCTCGGGTGACGATCGTCAAAATATCGTCGCTCCCGTTACCGCAGAGGATCCAGTCGGGCGTGATCTCAGGACAATCCTTACGAAGCACCTCCGCTGCGCGAAGGCGGAAGGCCGTCGCCGTCGCATCGGGATAGCGCCGCAGCGTCTGCGCCGCCTTGGCAATCGCCGGCGCAACCTTGGAAGAGGGCGGGTAAGGGTTTTCGTTCGTATTGAGCTTAATCGCCTTCGTCCCCTGCGGCTGTTCGCCTGGGGCGTACCCGCTCATTTTTTCGATAGCTGGACGGACGTAAGTCATGGTCGATTGAAAGAAGAAATTAGGCGCGGATAAACGCGGAGGTAGCGGATAAAAACGGATCAAAAAAAAGAAGGAAAGCCAACCGCTAATCAGCGTTTGCCAGCACGTCCATTAGCGGTTTTCCTTTTTCCTTTTTCCTTTTTCTTTGTTCCGTCGTTCCATCGTGGTTCAGTTTTTCATTTCCCTAAACGGATCGTTACGGCACGGGCGTGGCCGGTGAGGCCCTCTTTGTTAGCGACACGCACAATGTCTTCGGCGTTCACCTTGAGGGTCTCTTTTGTGAAGGAGATGACGCTGTTCGACCTGAGAAAATCATTGCTGGAGAGGCCACTGGCAAAGCGAGCCGTGGCGCCCGTCGGCAAAACATGCGACGGCCCAGCGGTGTAATCCCCCACGGGGACCGGGCTGTAGGGGCCAAGGAAGACCGCCCCCGCACAACGGATTTGGTCGAGCAGCGTCTCCGGTTCTTCACACGCTAGGTGCAAATGCTCGGTTGCCAGTTCATCACAAAGCTCCGCCGCTTGGTCGCGGTCTTCTACGGTGACAAGGGCACCGAACGCTTCGAGCGCCTGCCGGGTCACGTCGCTTCGACTCAGTACCGCCAATTGCTTTTCGAGTTCCTCGGCGACCGCTTCGATCAAAGGTTCGTGCCACGTGACCAACAGGGCCGAGCCGGGGGAGTGCTCTGCCTGGGCGATTAGGTCAGCCGCAATGTACGCCGGAGGTGTTGTTGCGTCCGCAACGACGATCACTTCACTTGGCCCAGCAATCGAATCGATATCGACGGCCCCAAAGACCGTTCGCTTGGCTAACGCAACAAACAAATTGCCGGGGCCGACGATCTTATCGACCTTGGGAACGCCATCGCACCCATAGGCAAGCGCCGCAACGGCTTGGGCGCCCCCCATACGGTAGACCTCCGTAATGCCCAGTTCGTGGCAGGTTGCCAAGAGGTCCGTGTTGTAACTGCCGAAGGGTGTGGGCGGAGCCACCACGGCCAGCTCCTTCACCCCCGCCGCCTGCGCCGGGACGGCGGTCATCAACACGGTCGAAGGATAGGCCGCCGCACCGCCCGGCACGCAGAGACCGACTCGTTGCAGTGGAAGATACCGTTGCCGTAAGTAGCCGTCCCCTTCGATTTCAATTCGTTCATCCTGGTGAAGAATCGCTTCTTGAAAACGGAGTAGGTTTTTTCGTATCTGGCGAATCGTTGCCAAGAACTCCGGCTCAGCCGCCGCATGGGCTGCCGCCAGATCGGCAGCAGGAACGCGCAGCGTCTCGGCCGTAAGGTCCGTGCCATCCAGCTTGGCCGTGTACTGGAGCACCGCTTCGAGGCCACGGCTGCGAACCTCGTCACAAATTCGCTCGACCACTTCGACCGGCGAGAGAGGCTCGCCAAAAACCTCGATCGTTTTGCGTCGCCCCGCTTCGGAGACGACATTGCCGTCGGGGGCCAGCTTGGCACGAAGGGAGTCCATCTCCTGCCGACCCTGAGGCTGGCGGGCGTCGATTTTTGCGATGTCAATTTTTACGGTGGAAGAAGCCATATTCGCTAGGTTACCCGCGACGTAGGGTACCTGTTTAGCCCCGGGTCAGTGACCCGGGGCTAAAGTGGAGTCATTGCCCCGGGGCCAAATGGGGGCCATGCCCCAGGGGGGGCTAACTTTTTGGATCGTAGCAGCCAACATCGCTAGATCGTAAACTAACGACCATGCGACGCCATGCGATACCAACGATGATGCTAACGACGATGCCACGGGCCCCAAGGGCCTTCGTGGTGTTGTTTTTTTGTTGGCTGATCGTCGGTTGTGGGGCAAGCGATCCCGTCCCCCAAGAGCCCGCGAATCCGGCCGAACAACCGATTGCTTCGGTTTCGCCGGAATCGACGCTCCCAGACGACGACGGTCTTATCGCCGATGACGGCCGAACCCTATGGGCCTCGCCAACCCAAGGGCCGCCGATTGGTTTTGAGGGAATCGCCGACGGAAGTGAGTTGATCCTCCACTTGCGGCCCACCCGGCTGCTAGCAACCCCCGAAGGAACACAAGTTTGGCAAGCGCTGAGTTCGCTAACCCAAACCGTGTCCCCCGAAACCGTACACTTGGCCGATCGGCTTGTTCTCACCGTCGTCCCGGGCGCAACCTATGGCACCATCAAAACAACCGTCGCCACGAATCCCGTGCCTACCGAAAACAGGCCCCTGCTTCGCCGCGAGATAGAGCAACTCTTAGCCACGTCGGACGCTGACCGCCATGCGACGCTCATCGTCTCTCCCGGATTTTTGCTCGGCGAGGGAGGGCCACTCATTGGGCCACTCAGTGGTGGAGCCAGGGCGCCGCTTCGCCGACTGATCCAGCAGTATGCCCACGACACCTGGAAAGCGATTGCTCTCAGCTTCCATACCGATACGGAAAAAATGTACTGGGAATTGCGCCTCGTCGGTTCGCCCGACACGCCCGAACTCACGCGGGCTCGTCAGTTCCGCCAAACCATCGAAGCCTCGCCGAAGGAATTGGGGGCACTGATCGAGGGACACCCCTGGTCCGACTACAGCGATGCCTTTCTCCAAAAAACCCCGGCGATGCTCAAGGTCGTCTCCCACTACACGCGGCGAGGTGCCCAGGACGGCCAGGCCGTGATCAACGGCTATTTGCCGGCCAAAGCGGCCCCCAACATCGCTCTAGCCGCAAAACTGCGCGTCGCCGAGCTCTCCTCGGTACCAACTTCGTCAAAACCTTCCCCATCAAGAGAAAAGGGGGCTTCGCTAGCAGAAAAGCTACAGCAGCCCATCACCGTTGCCTTCACACGGGAACCGATGGAATCGGCTTTGCGGATTTTGACGAATACGTTGTCAGAACGGTTGGAGACCGAGTTGGCGTTCAATATCCTCGGGCGTGACCTACAATTGGAGGGAATCACTCGCAACCAAATGCTGTCGCTCGACGTACATGAAAAGCTGGCAGAGGAAGCACTGGTCGATTTGCTCCGGCAAGCGAACCCCGATCCGCTCGC
>JAJRUA010000194.1 GCA_024278035.1 Planctomycetota bacterium
ATCGTTGGCCCTGGCCAGTTGCATCAAGTCCCCCAGTTGATCGCCGAGATTGACGAAGGGGCCGGGCGGCAGCTTGAGGTAAGCCTTGGGCGCAAGGAGGGAACTCGCGCGACGGTTGAGCGGAGCCACGAGAGTTTCGATCCGCTGCGAGACGCGACCATGCGACCGACGCCCTATCAGGCGTATGTGCGGATTCAGATTGGTTGTGATAAATTTTGCACTTATTGCATCGTGCCGAGTGTTCGGGGGCCCGAGCAGAGTCGTCCTCCGGTGGAGATTGTAGCCGAAGCGAAGCAGTTGGCCGACGAAGGTTGCAAAGAGATTGTCCTGCTGGGGCAGACGGTCAACAGCTATTGTTATCGCGAAGGGGACCGTAAAACGCGGCTCAGCGACTTGTTGCATCAACTGCATGAGATCGAAGGGATCAAGCGGATCAAGTTTGTGACAAACTATCCGAAGGATATGACGGTTGACCTTTTGGAGACGGTTCGCGATTTACCGAAGTGCTCGGAGTATCTGCATGTGCCGGTACAGAGTGGCTCGAACCGGGTGCTTGAGCAGATGAAACGTGGGTACACGGTCGAAGATTATCGCGAGATGATGGAGCGGATTCGCAAGTGGCTGCCTGACGGGTCGGTGACAAGCGATTTTATCGTTGGTTTCTGCGGCGAAACCGAAGAGGAGTTTCAGCTTACTTGCGACTTGGTTCGCGAGCAACGGTTCAAAAACAGTTTTATTTTTAAGTACAGCGAACGTCCCGGCACGAAGGGGGCAGAGAACTACCCTGACGACGTGCCTGACGACGTCAAGCGGCGTCGGAATAACGAGCTGCTTGCGATTCAGAACGAAATTAGCGAAGAGGACAATCAGGCATTTTTGGGCCGCGGTGTCGAGGTGTTGGTCGAGGGGTTGAGCAAAGCGGCGGTGAAGAAGAATGAGACCGATTCGGAGCAGGTTCAGCTTACTGGCCGGACGATGTGTGACCGGATTGTGGTATTCGACGGGAACCGTCGGCAAATTGGCGAGATATTGCCGCTGACGGTCTACGATGCGAACGTGCATACGCTGTTTGGCTCGGTCGTGACCCAGCATGTGGGACCGGAGTTGTTCTCGCTGCCGGTAAGTTCTTAGAGCAGCAGCGCAGGTTTGAACCACAACGACACGACGAAAACAGGCCCGCAACGCAAGTATTTCAGCCACCTTTGAAATGCACTCTCTCTGGGTCTCCGAAAGGACTTGCCTCGTCCGCCAGCCGATTATTGCTGCTCGTCATGTCGTTGCGGTTAAATAGAGGGTTGCTCTGTAGAACGAGCGTGTCTGGGAGAAGCAAGCGATAGTTTGTGGCTTTCGAATGACAACTGGGCGGGCAATTCGTTAGAATCTGAGGATGCAGATAGAAAGTCTCCACGAGTTGCTCGATTCGGAAGCGGAAGCCGAGGCTTGGCTTGCGCCGCTGGGGATAGCCAATGTGCGTGCTGCGCACCGGAATCTGCTCCGTCTGGCGACTGATGGGTTGCCGCTGGATTTGCTGGCCACGATTTGCGACCAGTTTGCGGAAGCGGCTCCAGGCTTGGCAGATCCGGATATGGCGCTCAATAGCCTAGAGCGTTTTTTGCTTGCCGCTCGGAGTCCGCTGGCGATGGCCGCTTTTTTTGAGCGGGACCCGCAGGCGCTTTCCAACTTGCTGGTGCTTCTTAATAGCAGTCAGCACTTAAGCGACCAGCTGTGCAGCGACCCGGAGAGCTACGACCTGTTGCGCATGACCGACGGTAGGCCTGTGGCGCGGGAAGTATTGGTCGACGAGTTGCTGAGCACGGTACGTTCGCTGTCGAACGAGGAAGATGTGTTAGGTACACTTCGGCAATTCAAGCGGCGCGAGACTTTGCGAATTGCCTATGGCGATCTGGTCCAAGGGCTTCCCGTTTCGCAGGTAACGCGACAGATTTCGTATGTTGCTGATGCCGTGGTCGAGGCGGCCCTTGATTTTGCGATGCGCACGGTTCAGAGCAAGCGTCAACGGGCGGGCGGATATGAGGCGAAGTTGCCTCGGTTTGTTGTTCTGGCACTAGGGAAGCTTGGCGGACTGGAACTCAACTATTCTAGCGATATTGATCTCGTGTTTCTTTATCAACCCCCGGAGGTGCAAGGCTCAGATTCGGTGACCGAGGCTCAGGATTTTGCGTCGCGAGTTTCTCAGCGACTGATTCGGTTGCTCTCGGAGACAACTGAGCTTGGGTTTGCTTATCGAGTAGATATGCGTCTGCGTCCCGAGGGACGCCAGGGGCCGGTCTGTAGCTCGATAGATCATGCGGCGGCGTACTACGACAATCGGGGGCGGACGTGGGAACGTCAGGCGTACGTCAAGGCGAGGCCGGTTGCGGGTGATTTGGATTTAGGTCGCGACTATCTCGGACGGTTGGAGCCTTGGATCTATCGCCGCTACCTTAGCTTGGCAGATATTAGCGGAATCAAGGCGTTGAAACGCCGTATTGAAGATCGTGCTACTGACGAGGGGGTATCGCAAAATAACGTAAAGACGGGCCACGGGGGGATTCGCGATGTCGAGTTTGTGATTCAGTTTTTACAGCTGCTCAACGGTGGTGCCGTGCCGAGCGTGCGTACCGGAAACACGTTGGAGGCGATTGTTCGGCTGGAGAAGGCGGGTAGCTTGACCAGCGAAGAAAGCTCTTACTTGGAGGCGAATTACTCGTACTTGCGCAAATTGGAACACCGCCTGCAAATTATGTACGACTTGCAAACTCATACGATGCCGACCGACGCGAAGGAGTTGCTCAAGCTGGCGCGGCGAATGGGGTATGTTGGAACACGGCACATTTCGGCTCTGCATGCATTTCAATCGGACTATCAGCAGCGGACGGAGGTGAATCGTAGCATTCTCGATCACCTGCTACACGAAGCCTTCGGCGACGATCCCGAGAACGAGCCGGAAGTCGATTTGGTGAACGATCCTGATCCTCTACCGGAGGCAATCGAACAGGTATTGGGTCGTTATCCTTTTAAGGACCCTCATGCGGCCTATGTGAATTTGATGTCGTTGGCGGAGGAGCGAATCCCGTTTCTTTCGACTCGAAGGTGCCGCTTGTTTCTGGCCTCGATTTCTCCACGGCTGCTTGCTGAGGTGGCCAAGACTCCCGACCCCGACGGCACGCTGGTGACGTTGAGCCGGGTGAGCGATTCGTTGGGCGGCAAGGCAGCCTTGTGGGAGCTGCTGAGCGGTAACCATGCAACGCTGAATCTTTATGTGACACTTTGCGCGGCCTGTCCTTATCTGTCGAGTATTTTGACCAGCAACCCCGGCATGGTTGACGACTTGCTCGATAGCTTGCTGATTGCCAAGCTTCCAGATTTAGAGACTTTGGAAACGTCGCTTCAAGAGTTGGCTCATGGCGCCGAAGACATGGAGCCGATTCTACATAGTTTCAAGCATGCGCAGCATTTGCGGGTGGGTATCCGAGACATCCTTGGCAAGGATGAAGTGGAAGCCACTCATGCGACGCTTTCGGATATAGCGGAGGTTTGTCTCGGTCAGATTATCGGAGACGAGATCGCCCGGCTGACCGAAAGGAAGGGCCAGCCGCTGATCGGCGAGGTGCCAGAGACATCTGCCTGGCATCCTGGAGCGGAACGGGTGGGCGATCGGTGCGAGTTTGTTGTGCTCGCGTTAGGCAAGCTGGGAGGTCACGAGCCTAATTATCATAGCGATCTCGACCTGGTGTTTCTTTACGAGGCCGAGGGGCACACGCAGGCAAACTCGCGGACTAGCAACGGCTCGACGACCAATAACCATTTTTTCAGTGAGCTGGGGCAGCGAATCATTAAGCGGGCGAATCATTTTGGTCCCTATGGCCGACTCTACGAAGTCGATCCTCGGCTGCGGCCTACGGGGCGGAGCGGAATGCTGGCGGTTTCGGTGGAAGAGTTTGTGAAGTATTTCCAGACAGGGAGAGGCCAGTTGTGGGAACGTCAGGCGCTGTGTAAGGCTCGTGTTCTTACGGGTTCTCCGCTTGTTGCAGAAAGCGTCAGGCGGGCGATTACCGAGGCAACTTTTTGCAAGCCGTGGCAGGCGAGTGATGCGTCAGAGATTTATGCGATGCGGCTCAAGCTGCAAGAATCGGCTTCTCCGAACAACTTGAAGCGCAGCGCTGGCGGCACGATGGATACCGAATTTATTGTGCAGATGTTGCAACTGAAATATGGTTTGCAGTCGCCCGAGGTTTGTGTCACGAACACGCTGGAGGGGTTGTCTGTGCTTGAGCAAGCGGGCGTCTTGGCGGAAGTCGACGCGGAGTTTTTACGCGGTGCGTATCGGTTTCAGCGCAGCATCGAGGCGCGCATTCGCTTAATGGATTCGACGGGCCGACACGAGTTTCCCGAGGATTCCAAAAGCCTGGTGAAACTGGCTTATTTGTTGGGCTATGCCGATGCCGATTTGCTTGCCGGAGAGGTGCAGCAGATGTTTAGCAAAGTGCGAAGCACTTTTTTGCGAATCGTTGAGAGTACCGAACGGGACGGGTGAGGGGCTCCAAGCTAACTGAAACGATGTGCCACCGCTTTGCCTTGGCACATCCTACGTGCTTTTTGATTGTGCGGAGTAAGTGTTCCACTTTCGACTGAGGCAAAACGCATGGGGTAGTACATGGGTACTCACGACACATTCTTCATCCTAGCAGTTATCTTGGCGATCTGCACAATGTTACTTTTCGTTGCCGCAAAGCGAGTGAAGATCGGATTAGTTTTCTGGATGGCAATTCCTATTGTCGCATTTTTGTGGTACTGGGCGATTGTATGCCTATTGATAGCCTACTACATGTGGCAAGTTGGTGACGTACGTTAGCAAAGAAGAGTATTGCACATTCTTAGAGCGATGCGTTTAGGATTAGCTAACTGGTCGTCCCTGAAAAAGCCACCGTGCCAGCGGGGCGGCTAGGTTTTCGCCGGACGGGTGGCAAGTTTGGCGGCGTCACACGGCAGCCAATGCGTGATTCCATTGGACGCTGCGGCATGGCCGACGAGTGCG
>JAJRUA010000195.1 GCA_024278035.1 Planctomycetota bacterium
CTCGCTTGCACCGACCGTAACATACGAAGCTCTGCAAGCCGGCCAATAAGGCTTGAGTCCCCCCCGCCAGAGGCCCCTCCCAATTGTTTGTTCTGACGTTGTTGTTCAAGGTCGTCGAGCGTTTGATCGACCGTGGCAAGCATCTCTTCGAGTGTTAGGACCACCTCTTGGGCGAGCCGTTGTGTAAGCGAATCGATTTTAGGTTGGCGGAAACGGGATTCGAGCGTCCGCATGTCGTCCGTTGTTTGACGCATCGCTTCAGCAAAGATGAGCGACTTGCCATCCTCTTCGATCAGACGAAGCGCCCGGCCGGCGGCCATGGCAACATGAGCTTGGCGGTCGCCCAGCTTTGCCGTAGCGATTTTCTCCGAGCGAGTGAAACGATTTTCTTTTGCTACCAAGGCGGCTACGCCTTTAACGATGGCATTTTCTTCCGCAAGCATTTCTCTCAAACGATCGGACAAACGGGCCAGACGGCGTTGTTGCTCTTCTTCTCGCAATTGTTTCAGGGCTTTTTCAGCCAATCGCTGAGCCGCCTCAAGTTCGCGCTGGGCGTGGCGCTGTTGCTCGGACGCCTTGTTCTTTTGTCCGCCGCCGATTTGCTCCGATGCCTGGCGCATCGCTCCTTCGGCTTGCTTGATTCGTCCGCCGAGCGAAGGAGGCCCGTTGGAGGGACTGCTTGCCGGCATTTTATTTCCATCCTCATCGAACGAAGGATCGACGGGAGCCAACTCTAGCAGCCGCTCAATATGGTCTGCCAAATCGGCCTGCTCCTCAGCCAACGCTTGCGACGCCTCGCGCTCTGTTCGGGCGCGAAGCGACCGCTGAGAGCGAATCGCTCGGCGGACCTCTGAGCTTAATTTTTCTAGGCGGAGGCGTTCTTCCTCAAGTCGCGATTCGAGCGGATCGGCCATCACTAGCCGCAAAAGTTCTTCTAGTTGTTCGGCGAGTTCCGTTTGGCCAGAGCGAGCTTCCGTAAGCCGCTCTGCTTCAAGAAGGGCAACCACTTGATCAAACCGCTCTTCGATACCGACTTGGCGGGCCTTGCTAATCGCGTCACGAATCTGCTGTGCGCGGTCACGGTCTTTGCCATCCGCTAGGTCCGCGATTCGGAGGGCGACCGCTTCGAGCCGCTCGTAACGAGCGGCGATTTCTTGTTGATCGCCCGCCAGATTGACGGCAGAGGCCATGTTGTAGGAGAAGATGCCAATGAATAGCAGGAGCATCGGAAGGCTTACGCCCCCCGCTCGCCAGGATCGTTGCTTAGGAATCGAATTCATTTTGGCGTGTCTCTCTCTTTCAATCAAGCAGCGAGCGGCGGGCACGAGTTCGGCGTTCGCTTTCAGTTTTGTCGTTCACACGGCGTTGTTCTCGGATGAGGCCCCGAAGCAAGGCGACCACTTCATTATAAGATTCTCGCCGTTCTAGATGATCGAGAACCCGTTCGATATTTTTGACGGTCCGCGTGGCAAGGCTTGAAGCCTCGCTTCCCTTCTCCGCGGTAGGGCTCTCAAGAAAGGCTTCTAACGGACGTAGCTCCTCCCTGACAATGCTTCGCAGCGGGGCAAGGATATCGCTCGTCAACCGCTTGACCATCACGGGCTGGTCGAGTCGATTGTTGATGACTTCGTCGCGAAGCGTTGCGAAAGAAGCGGCGACTGACTGAAGAGAACGAAGCACTTTGCGTGTGTCAAGCAACTGATTGGAGGAAGCCGATGGGCTTGCCTGATGGGCAAGGGCGTAGGCAAGGCGGCGGGCGTCGCTCAGCGTTCCTTCAAGAGTTTCCCGGAGGGCTCTTTCCGTTTCACCGATCCGAGCGAGAATCTCTTCCGGGGTTACGACACGCAAGGTGATCGGCTCACTCGTCGCATTGTGAAACGAACCAAGGTCGTATCGATCGGTGACGTTTGCACGGAGCGTTAGTCGTTGGCCTACCTTTACTTCTTTGCCCGATGAACGGAGCGAAAGGAGATCGATCTCTTGCTGGTCAATAACGACAGAGCCATCCGGTGCGTGGGAAGCTTCGGCATACAACAGCATGGAATGCCACGGTTTTTCGTCTCGTTCAACCAGCAGCTCCATCGTACCAATTCCGTGGTCGTCCTTAGCCGAAACATGAAAGGGAATGCGAGCGTTTCGGGTTATCGTTCGCACGACCCCGACGGGGCGAAGCTCAACGGTCGGCGGCTCGTCGGGCAGGATATCCAAGAGCAACAAGTGGGGCTCTACCGAAGCGATACCGTCGGTATCAAAAAAACTCACAACCAGTTCGCCGGTTGATTTTATGAGAGGTAAATCGATTTTTATTCCCTTTTCTTTTTCGTCAATTGTTGCAGCGATTGATAAGGCTGGCTCAGCGGCCTCCTGCACCCATTGGGCCGTCGCCCTGGCGAGGGGCTTGGACGTGGTCAGCAGGAGTTGAATTCTTGCTCCTTCGGGGAGAGGGCCCATTGCCGAAGCGGTTGCTTCGTAAGCGGGCATTTGCAGATAGCTGGGCGGTGTTATGCGAAGGCCGGCATTGATGATTGCTGGAGGGGTTATCGCCTCAAGCCGTAGACGAAGGTGACAATCCCCGCCAGCGACGCGGAGCAAAGCATTGCTGGTCGTTGCCTCAAGGAGCAATCGATATTCTTGCTTTGATTCGCCAATACGGATAAAGGTTCCCGACAGGCGTTCGCCCGTGGTCCACCTTGCGTGGTAACGGACCGTTCCGGGCGAACGGTGCCCGTCCGAGAGGTCCGCCTTGAGCCTGATTTCGTAGGGCTCACCGCGTGCGACCTTACGAATCCAATCGCCGCTGGCGGATTCGTACTCGAATCCTTCGGGCAGAAGCCGAACCGCACGTGGCCACGCTTCTGCTGACAGGGCCATTCGTCGGCCATAGCAGGCGAAGCTTGCTGGCCGAACCACTGCCAACAAAAGGGCCGATCCCAACAACACAACCGCCAGCCAAGGCCAGCCACTTTCGACTGTGGGACGAACGATGCGAAGCGGTCCTTGCTTGGCGAGCACGGTGTTGGCCACCGCGCGAGTCGCCTCGGCTAGCGCGGCTGCTTGAGGCGAATCAGCAGACGGGGCATCGACTGCCGTGAGCAGAGGGTCGGCCCCCTTCGGCAAACGTGTGGCAATAAGCTGGGCGATCTCGGCGTCGCTGTACTTACGCCGTAAGAGGGGCCACGCTTCGCGGACGCTCCAAGCAATTGCTCCTATTGCAGCGAGTACGCAAAACACAAGACGCCCGCGGGGCGAAGGTTCCCACGTTCGATCCACGGCCAACCCGACCCAAAACGCCACACCGATCGCCGTCGCCGCACGCCACGCCAGTCGCCAGCGCACCGCCTGCACAAGTTGCAGCCGAACGGCGTCGATCGTCAGTTGAAGTCGGTCGCGTCTCATCGTGTTTTTAAGCTAGTCGCCACAAGCGGCGCAAAGTCCATTCCGTCGTTAAGGCCAAGATGGCTAGGAGTAATAAATTACGGGCCAGTAATTGTCCAAACTCTTGGTCGGTAGGGCCAAGCAAGGTTCGCGTTTCGGCCCGTGAAGGCGTAACGCTGGCAATCGCAAGGGCTTCGTCCGCTGTGGCGTAGTAGGTTCCGCCGGAGGCTTCTGCGATGGCTCGAAGTGTCGCTTCATCGCGCAATGTGTTGGCCGTCTCGCGAGGTGGAAGCTCAACGAGGGTGGTTGCCACGAGCCTGATTCCTTTTGTTAACCGAACGCTCGCTTCATAAGAACCTTCGATTCTTGCGGGCCATTCATTGAGGAACGATCCTGGTTGCCCTTCGACAGGAGCAAGGGTTAATTCTTCGACCTGTTTCTCGTTTTCGTCGCTCCGTTGCAGCAAATGAACTTCCGGCAGGGGCCTCTTGGCATGGTTTTCGGTAAGCGTGAGACGCAAGCGAACCGTCTCTCCCACTTCATAATGATCTTGATCGAAAAAGAGCCGGCCTTGTGAATTGCCAAGCAAACGACCTTGCGAGAGGTGGCGAAGCAACTTGGTGTGGAAGGAAGTGAACCAACGAGGGTCTTCCCGGCGCAGTCGCCAAGTTTCGCCGCTTGCAAGGTAGGCGACTCGGCCCGAGCCATAGAATTGTTCGACCAACAGGGGCGAGGCGTTGGCCCCTTTGCCCAAGCGAGCGTAAACGGTCGCCCCCGTTTTTGGTTTAGCGGGTGGCGAGGAACTATAAAAACCTTCCATCTGGGCCCATGCGGCAGACGGATCGCTATCCCTGCTTTCTAACCACATAAAATCAGCCGCCTCGCCGGATGGTGTTAAGCGGACGGGCGAGGGAGTGGTCGTTGCTGCCAATCCAAGGCCCGTAAGTAGGAAATTGTTGGCTAAGGTGACCGGCATAAGTCGTGCCAACGGGCTCCGTTCTGTTTGCCGTAGTGAAGCCCGCCTGTTCATGACGCCAGAAACGAAGAACAAACCCCCTCCTTGGCGAGAGACCCACGTTTCGAGGGCCTCAGCAGCCCCCTCGCCGAGTGATTTCCAGTCAGGATCAAAGGCAACAATGGCATCGTACGGATCGAGTTCCTCCGACGACAGCGGGAACGAGTCCAGCAATTTGTCGGCATCTTGTGAAACGGCACCCACTGCCGATTGTAAAAGAAGATCGACGGAGAAACTGTTGTCGCGATGAAGTTGGTCTCGCAGGAAGCGGAAGTCACGCGTCGGTCCGCTGGCAACCAGCAGTACGCTTGTCTTGCGGTCCACGGATTCCAACTGCGTCACGAGTGCTGGGGCCGTTGGATCGGGTAGGGAAATACGGAGCGTGTACCGGCCCGGCGGCGGGGCGGGCAACTCGAACTTCACCATGGCCGCCGGCGCTTGTGAGGCAACCTCCACTTGGGCGATCCTCTCCTCGGTAAGACTCGCTTGGCCCTCCTCCGGAGCGACCGTGAGCTGAACCGTTGTGTTGCCTTCGTAGCCTCCTCGGCCCAGTAGCAAGGCACTGGCTGTAAAGTGATCGCCGCTGAAGACGCGCTGTGGCACCGTGAGACCTATCAATTCAACCTGGGGTGTTTCCCTCAAGGGGCCCAATCCAAGGGTATGGATTCGTGTGCGTTGTTCGCTTGCTTGCCGAGCCACTGATGCGGGATCGACCCCGGCAGTCGATCGCCCGTCGCTCAGCACAACAATCGCTGCTAAGGGGCTCCCTGCTTGATCGTCCAGCACCGTGTGAAGGGCATCACCAAGACGCGTGTCGTTGGCGGTGGGCTCAAAAAAATCCGCAGATTCGGACTCTTCGTTAAGGTATTTTACGGCTTGCCCAAAGCGGGCGAGTCGAACATCGTGCGATTCTGAAAGAAGCGTTCTGAGTTGTGAGACAAGCTCAATGGCTACAGCCGAGCGAGTGAGACCCTGTTCGGTTTGCCCTACTGGTAGACGCATGCTTGAGCTGGAATCGACGAGCAGCACGACGCGCGAGGGATCGACCCGTTCGGTCACGTTGTGTCGCTCAATGCCCATCATTCCTACGGCAATCGCCAGAAGGGCCATTCCGCGCAGCGTAGCCAAGGGAATCCATCGCCCAGGGAGCAGGGCACGACGTTCGCGCCACGAGAACCACACGCCTGCCATGATGGTTAGCACCCAACCCCCAAGCAAGAGAGCTAGCCAAACGGGCTGCTCAACAAGCGAATCCCACCCGGCAGGGAGATAGAGCGGTGCCAGCGCGATTAGTAAATATCCACTCATGCCGCCCTCCTTGGCAAGGTATCCAAGGAGGCCGTGCCGGTGTAGCTCAACCGGTAAGCCAAGGCACGCTCAGCGATAAGTAGGCCGAGCAGTAAACAGGCAGCGAGACGTGATTCGTCCCCACCCGTTCGGTTGTCACTCTCTCGAAAAGTCTCCTCCACGTTTCGTACTGTAACAGTATCTCCAAACAAGCGTTTCAGTTCAGAAGTGGAGGGGGCCTCTAAGGCCCCTTCGCGCGGATCAACATTGACTGAGAACAGCTCGGCCGGATCGGTCCCTCCGGCGGAAGAAAGCCGATAAACTCCCGGGGTGTCGAGCCGAAGAGATTCTCCCTTGGCCAGGGATTGTGTCGATTCAACGTGAAGGTCTTCAGCAAGATGTTCCAATTGGCACGCCGTTCCAGAAGCCAAGCGAGTTGTCACATCATGGACAAGAAAAGTGGTAGGCCGCAATTTCTCTTGGGCAAGCCAACCGGCCAGTTCGTTCGCCAGCACCGGGAAAATGGGCAGCGTGGCAAGGTTGCTCCACGGTTCTTTTCCTTCGCCAGTGGCAGCGGCAGGCGTGAGCAGGGTGATAACACGCCCCTCACCGAGGCGGTGTTCCAAGACCAAGGCCGAACCGTCCGAGAGCGAGGCGAGCGTAGTAACTTCAGAATCTTTCGGCAATTTTTTGATCGTGTGTCGCATGGTTACCCGTACAAGCGGAAGGAAACTATTGCGGCGGCGTGCGAAGACACGAAAGACCGGGTGACCGGTGATTTTTAAGGCGGGACGTTGCGGTTGGACCCACGGTGCCTGTGTGGGCGTACCAAATACCCAAGGATGTAGGGGGGAGGCCTGATCGCCCAAGCGCTGGTTCAGCAAAGCGGGGCCCGTTTGCGGCCCGAGGACCAGGAGCAGCCCTCCGCCGCCAGAAACGTACCGGCGTAATTCTTCGGCCGCTTGTCGGCTCATCCCCTCTGGATCAAGCAAGCCCACCATTGCCGTTTGCGAGAGGTCCCCCAGCGATTGGAAGCGAGTCGCTCGTTGGACGCGAGGAAGCCAACCTGTCGTTAGATTCCCTTGGGGACGCAACGCCGTTGCGAAGACGCGTCCTTCACGCCCTTGTGCCGATCCATCAAAAAGCCGCACTTCATTCGAGGCGGGTAGATGCAAGGCAAGTACTCGGCGGTTGTCGGCAAGCACGGAGTCGGCAGGGAGTTCAGCTGATAGCGAATGCCCTCCCACCTCGGCGAATCGAACGGGGCACTGCTGGCGAGCCCGTTCGCCAGGCCCCATCGGATCGAAAGCGAGGGTCGCTAATGGCTGCCCATCGCGGCGAATCGCGACGGTCACTCCCTCAGCCACCGAGGGCCCTTTGTTCTCAACGACAACACGCACGGTCATTTCCGTCCCTGCTGCAAGGGAGCCGGGCTCAAAAGCAAGCTCAGCAATCGTCCGATTGGCTGTTCGCCTCTCGGCACAAGAGGCTAGCAA
>JAJRUA010000196.1 GCA_024278035.1 Planctomycetota bacterium
AGCAGTTTGCCGCCGCCTCGCAAGAACTCCAAGGCTTGGACGGCGAGGTTCACAAGTCGCAACAACTTTTGACCGGGGCCGAGCGAAAACTTCGCGACGACCGCAGCATGCTTTCCAAGTTGCCAGGCCAGCTAGCCGACCTTCGCGGCCGTTTGACCGGTGCCAAAGAGCGGTCGGTCGTCTTGGAAGAACTGGAACGCCGGCTCGACGGGCTTAGCGCTGGCACCAAAGAAGTTTTACGGCTCGCTCGCGAACAGCCCAACGGACCATTCGGTGGCGTTCGGGGCGTGGTTGCCGACTTGCTAAACGTCGACGCGGACACCGCTTCGCTTGTCGAAATCGCACTCGGAGATCGGGCCAACCATCTTCTTGTCGAACAGACTCGCCCTGCCATGTTCGCTTTGAACGACACCGAGTGGCCCGGGCGAACCAGTTTTCTCCGCATGGATGTCCCTTTGCCGGCTAGCGCGGTCGACCGTATCGACCTTTCCAGCGAGTCCGGCGTCATGGGGCGTGCCGATCAGTTTGTCGAAACGGCTCCCGAGCTTACGTCGCTTCCGCGTCGTCTGTTAGGACGAACTTGGTTCGTCGATTCGCTGCAAACGGCTCTTCGATTGTCGAGCGGAATCGGCCGGGGACTTAGTTACGTCACGGTCGTAGGCGAAGTTGTCGGAGCCGATGGGACACTCATCGTCGGTCCCCGCCAATCGACCACGGGCTTGCTTTCTCGCCGAAGCGAACTACGCGCGCTTGTCGAAGAAATTCGCGACATGGAGAAACGCATCAAGCAACAGGACTCGGTTTGTGTTGAACTAGAAAGCTCGATTCTCGTCGAAGAACAAAAGCTAAGCGACTTCTCCGAACTGCATCAAAAACTCTCCAAGCAGCTTGCTGCCGCACAGCTCCAGGTTGCCTCGCTTCGCGAACGGCTTGCTCAAGCCAGCAAACGCTATGAAACGGCCAAGTCCGATTTCACCGCGACCGAAGACAAGCACACCACCGCAACTCACGACCTTCAACACGACCGACAACGACTCGCTCAGCTTCAAAGCAACTTGCAACAACTACAGAAACGTCTCGACGATCGCACCGAGCTGGCTGGCAAGCTCGAACACCAACTCGGCACGCTTCAACGAAACGTCACCGACCACCGAGTCGACCTGGCACGTAGCGAACAACGTCGCGACGGCCTCCGACGCCAAATGGAACAACTCCATCGAGACCACGAAGAACACGATCGCGCACTCGTCGAAACTCACGAGCGTGTTTCTCAGTGTCGCGACCAATATCAGCAACTCGAACAGTCGGTTCTCGATTTCAGCAGCGACCTCGCCGAGCTTTACCGTACGAAAGAGCACTTAGGAAGCCAATCGCGAGGTCTCACTCATAAACAAGTCATACTTCGCCAACAGAAAAATCGACTCAGCAAAAACTGCGAACAGCTTCGCATGCGTCTCCTGCAATGCCAAGGAGGCCTTCAACAAGCCGAAATCCGCGTCCAACAGCTGAAACAACAACGGGGCGATTCGGCCAGTCGACTTGCCGACGACTACGGTACGGATCTCGCCCTGCTCGCCACGACCGATCCCTCAGACAAACTCGAAGACAAGCAAACCGCTGAAAACGAAATCCAAAAACTCCGAGCCCTTCTGCAAAACATTGGCCCGGTGAACCTTGAAGCACTCTCCGAGCTCGAAGCTATCGAGCAACGTCATACTTCGCTCTCGCGACAATACCAAGACCTTTGCGAAGCCAAAAATCGCCTCGAACAGTTGGTCACTCGCATCAACATCGAAAGTCGAGAGCTCTTTGTCAAAGCACTCGACATCATCCGGGGACATTTCCAGGAACTCTACAGCAACCTTTTTGGCGGAGGCGAAGCAGACATCATTATCGACGAAAGCGATGGCGGTGACGTCTTGGAATGCGGCATCGAAATTATCGCCCGCCCTCCCGGCAAGCAGCCTCGTAGCATTTCGCTCCTCTCAGGCGGCGAACGCACGCTCACCTGCGTCGCGCTGCTACTGGCAATCTTCCGCAGCCGCCCAAGCCCTTTCTGCGTGCTCGACGAAGTTGATGCCGCCCTCGACGAAGCCAACATCGACCGCTTTGCCGAAGTGCTAAAAGAGTTTATGACCACCACCCAGTTCATTGTCGTGACCCACTCCAAGCGAACGATGTCCTGCGCCGACACACTCTACGGCATTACGATGCAAGAGTCGGGCGTCTCGAAACGCGTCTCCGTACGGTTTGAAGATGTGAGTGCCGAAGGGCATATCCCCCCTGAAGCCGGTGGTGCGAAAGCAGCGTAGAAGAAACAAAGGACGCGACTCATTGGCGTCATGCCCAGACCCGCGAACCACTAGTGCTTTGTCATAGCTGAAAATTGGGGTGCTGGTTGTCAGAACAACCTACTGGATAACAACTTCTGTCAGCCAGCACCCCAATTCTAAGAGTTGTCAAAGCACTAAGCTTACGAAAAATCCCATGCCTCTTGTTCGAGTTTCAGGAGGGCTGCTTTCGTCGGGAGACCCCCGCCGAAGCCGGTTAGTTTTCCATTGGAGCCAATGACTCGATGGCAAGGAATGATCACAGGGATCGGATTTCGACCGTTCGCCGCGCCGACGGCACGCATTGCCTTAGGTTTACCAAGCCGTGCGGCAATCTCTCCGTACGAAACCGTCTCGCCGTAGGGGACTTTTAGGAGCTGTTGGAGTACGCCCAACTGAAACGGCGTGCCGCTCGGCTTGAGCGGCAAGGAAAATGTTCGGAGCGACCCCGAAAAGTAATCGTTGAGTTGCGCCTTGGTCTCGGAAAAAATAGCATCGCGTAGTTCCCAGTCGGGCTCAGCGCGTCGACGTTTGGGGCCGTCAGGAAAACCGAGTTCTTGCAAGACGTATTGATCTCCTACCAGCAGCAACTCGCCAATCGGTGTATCGAGGTAAGTGTAATTCACGAGTTGATTCTCCTGATTCAGGTGAGCAAGTTCCAGAGGTGCATCGCCGCATAGGCGCGCCAGGGCCGCCACGATTCAGCATGTTTTGATAGTGTTTTCGAGGTTGCTTTCTTGCCTGGGGCAATCGCTTTAAGCAGACCGAGATCCGAGGCGGGAAACGCATCGGGATCTTTTAAGACCCGCATCGCGACATATTGCACAGTCCACGGACCGATTCCAGGAATAGCTTGAAGACGCTGAGAAAATTCCCCCGGCTCTTGAGCCGAGTTAAATTGAATCTCTCCCTGTTCGGTTGCCTTGGAAAGTTGCCGTATCGTCTCGACACGGCGTGTGGTGATCCCAAGGTTGTTCATGCGTGCTTTGGCAAGACGGGCCGGCGCAGGAAAAAAATGGGATAGCGTGCCAGTCGGGACAGCGTACCGGAGGCCGAGGGGGTTGCTTAAAAGATCGCCGTAGCGATGCACCAGTCGGCCGGCGAGTGTGGTTGCTCCTTTCACCGAAATTTGTTGGCCAAGGATTGCTCGCACGGTCAGCTCGAAACCGTTCCACGCACCAGGGACGCGCAGGCCCGGTTGCCGGCGAACCGAAGCGGCGAGACGCTTGTCTTGGCGAAGCATGTTGGCGATCTCTTGGATCGGCGCGTCAAGATCGAGTGCCATGCGCGCCGTCTGCGAGATCTCCAAGAGGTGTTCTGTCGCAATCGCATGAACCGTCATTGTCAGAAAACCGGCGAGCTTTGCTGGCCGAATTTCGACGATGCCTGGTTGGCCTCCAACCAGGACCGTTCTCGCGTACCGATCTCCGGCGACTTCTTCCACGCCTGGCGTCGCCCGTCCAGCCAGAAACCGCAGCATGGCGTTCCAGTCGAAAGGCTTTTGGTAGGACAGTCGCAGCGACAGGCCCAATCCACAGTTGCCAGGATTGGTCTGACTGTGTTTGCGAAGCTCGCGAGGCGTCCGCTGATAGGTTTTGATAAATTGATCGTTGAAACGGCGAACACTTCCGTACCCGGCGGCCATGGCAACTTGAGTCATCGTCAAGCTCGTTTCATCGAGCAAGCGTTTGGCAAAATGAAGCCGTCCAGTTTGTGCCACCGCGGTTGGCGACGCTCCCAAATGCTTTTTGAACAACCGTCGTAGATGGCGATCAGTCACCCCAAGACGTGTTGCAAGCTGTGTGACATCGCTGTTCTCTAAAGCGCCTTCGGCAATGAGTCGCAGTCCACGCCGTACCGTGGTCGAGCTGCCATACCAAGCAGGCGAGCCGGGAGCACACTCGGGGCGACATCGTAAGCAAGGTCGAAAACCAGCCTCCGAGGCAGCCGCTGCGCTGGCAAAGAACGTGACATTTTTCGCGAGCGGCATTTTGACAGGACAGACGGGGCGACAATAAATGCCAGTCGTCTTCACGGCAACAAAAAACCGCCCGTCGAACCGCGCATCGCGAGCCAATCGGGCCCGCTCACAAATTTTGTTATTCAACAGCATGTTTTTTGCTTTCTATGCAGAAGTGTACCCAGCAAAGAAAGTAAAACTAGCCATATTCGGACCTCGTCACGAGTGCTTGACAACCTCTTCGAGTTAGGGGACTGGCTGACAGAAGAACTTACTGCAAAGCAACTTCTGTCAGCCCACACCTGCACTTTGAATACGGACAAAGCACCAACACCTAAAAGGTGGGCTCCCTGGAAACGAGACGCGACCTCAATCGAGGGGGCTTCAGGCGGTATAACCGGATGAGTCGGTGTAAATAGGGAAAGTTTCTAAAGTTAGCCCCCCATTTGAATCGAAACTAACTCTCGGAAGGGTTGTTCTCGACGACACGGCCACAGTGATTATTCACTCAGGCTAACCCCGTCGCTCGGAACAGACCTACCAAGGGGGGAGCCTGCCTAAAGGAAGGCGTAAGGCCTTTGGCATAAGTTGCTAGTAATACTTGCTAGTGACTTACGACCAACGACTTATTGCCTTCATTCGACACGCTCTCAGTGTGCAACTCGTGTTGCAAATCCTAGCGTTTTGTCTGTTTATTGATTGGATAGATAGACAAAGCACTTGGCGATGAGTGTACGGAAGTGTGAAAAATAGTTGCTTGGAATGGCTTATGCCTACATTCTCCAATTTAACGACTTTTGCCAATCTTCCAGTGCTTGCATCGCCGATAGGTTTTATACCGAGTTGTGAGTTGTAAGTTTTGAGCCGCAAGCTGACGAAGGAAAAAGCCTTTATCGCGACCCACGACTCGCAAGTTGCAACTCAACATGGACGGAGAGGATCAGAAGGACCTGAGCCAACCCAACATGCGATTTATAGGATGCCCCGACCCAGGTACGCATTCGGCATAGATGGGTTGCGAGTTGTGAGTTATGAGCCGCGAGTTGACGAAGGAAATTCCTTCGCCGTTTTCTCGCGACCCGTAACTCGCGGCTCGCAACACGTCGCCTACCCGCTGGCAGAAGGGAAGCAAGTTGCCAGGCCGATGCACTAACTAGAGGGGTGTCCAGTCCGCCAAAGGCGGATTGACCAGTGTCAACGCAAGAATATATTGGAGTACCCGTGATGAAGGTCTTTACTACTGGTCAGGTCGCTAAGATCTGCAAAGTGGCCCCCCGCACGGTCAGCAAGTGGTTTGACTCAGGGCGTTTGAAGGGCTATCGCATTCCCGGTTCCCAGGACCGGAGAATTCCCCGCGAATACTTGATTAAGTTTCTCAAAGAGCACGGCATGCCGCTTGGCGATCTTGAGGATGAGGCCATGGCCAAAATCCTGATTGTTGCTCAAGATCAAGTCTTGATCGAGAATCTCAAGCGAGAGCTGCCGCCCCAGAGGTCATTCAAAACTTCGATGGCCGCAAGCGGTTTTGAAGCTGGCATCCAAGCCGAAAGCTTCCACCCCGACTGCATTATCGTCGACTTTTCGATCGGACAAGTCGAAGCTCTGCAGATTTGCCAAAATCTGCGCCGCAGCAGCGATTTTGCTGAAACCATTCTGATCGCACTACTACCGGACGACGGTACCACTGCCAGCTTCGACCGTTCGAGTATCAACGAGACGTTCAAAAAACCGTTCGACGCCGCTCTGCTGGCCGAACGACTACGAACTCTCATTGGTAGCAAAAAAGAATTGGTCTGAGTTTTCTCAGAAATTGAAGGTCAGCCGTAGGTCGCAGTCACGATCAACTGCTGAGTAAGCAAAAACGAAAAGTGTGCCTAAACCGTTGGAGGAGACTGCTTCCGGCGGATTACATATCGAGTCAGGGGCTGTTGAACGATTCAACTGCGAAGTGGCGGTTCTCTCCCGGACCGTTGCTCCTTCCCCAATCATCGAGCCTCGCTGCCTATTGGGCCGCGAGGCTCTTTTTTTGCCCCTCCTTTTTCTCCCCCCTTATTCCCCTCAGGCGGTTAACCGCAGCCCTCCCTTGCGGTTACACTGACGACGGAAATCTTACGTCGTTCCCGCCGTTTCGTTGTGGTTCGTGCTGGAACCCCCGTGTTTTTTCGCACTTTGCAAGGCTCCTGGCCGCTTTGCCAAGACACCTCGACGGACCGGTTTTCCCGAATACAATGGCCTTCTCAGCCTTTCCCTTTCCAGCAATCAGGCCTATGAGCGATCTTACCCATTTCGACGAGCACGGGGCCAGCCGCATGGTCAATGTGGGCGATAAAACCGTCTCCCAACGCATCGCTCGAGCTAGCGGGTTGGTCCGAATGCTGCCCGCCACCCGGGAAATGATCCTCCAGCGCGGCCACGCCAAGGGCGACGTCTTAGAGGTAGCTAGGCTTGCCGGCATCATGGCTGCCAAGCGTACGGCCGACCTAATTCCCCTCTGCCACCCCTTGCCTCTGGAAGCCCTTAACCTCGATTTCCAGCCGCTTGCAGACAATGCCATCCGCATCGAAGCCACGGTCGCGGTTACCGCCAAAACGGGCGTCGAAATGGAGGCCCTCACTGCGGTGAGCGTCGCAGCCCTTACTATTTACGACATGTGTAAATCGGTCGATCGAGCGATGAGCATCGAACAGGTGCAACTCGAAGAAAAATCGGGCGGCGCCAGCGGGCACTTCCTCCGCAAAGATACCTGTGGCGAGAAAGGACTCTCATGAGCACCGCCGATTCTCGACAACGCAGCCCGCAGCAGCTCCAACCGAAACCGCCCGATCCCGTCTCGGCATGGCTACAGATATTTGCGCCCATCGCCCAAGACCTGGCCACAGTCGAACGTCGGCTCCAAGATTCGCTCCAGCATTCCGATCCCTTCATCGACGAGCTTGCCCAACGCTGCTTTCGCTTAGGCGGCAAACGCCTTCGCCCTGCCCTGTTGCTTATGACCGCTCAAGCGATTGGCGAGGTCAACGATGCCCACCATACTCTGGCGGCCGTTGTCGAAATGATTCACACCGCCACCTTGGTCCACGACGACGTTCTCGACGAAGCAGACATCCGCCGACACGAAGACACGATCAACGCCCGTTGGAACAACCAAACAAGCATCCTCCTCGGCGACTACCTCTTCACTCAGGCCTTTTACTTGGCCAGCTCGCTGGAAACCACCTTTGGCTGTCGAACCATTGGCCGAGCAACCAATATCGTCTGCGAAGGCGAGCTACTGCAAACTGCCGCGAGCGGAAAGTTCGATCTCGATCGCAAACAGTATTTCCGTATCATCGAAGCCAAAACGGCCTCGCTCTGCGCCTGCTGTTGTACCCTCGGAGCCCATTACGCAGGTGCCGACCACGAAACGGTAAAGCGATTAGAAAATTTTGGCCTCCAGCTAGGCCTCGCCTTCCAAATTGCCGACGACCTGCTCGACCTCGTAGGCGAAGAAAAAACGGTCGGCAAATCGCTCGGCACCGACCTGACCAAACAACGCATGACCTTGCCGCTTCTCGTCCTCCGCGACCAGCTCGCCACCTCGGAACAGCAAGAACTCCAAACCCTGCTCGACCACCCCAGCAGCGAAAACTCGGCAGCCTTGCTCAATTGGCTCGAAGAAAGCGGAGCACTCCGTCAAACCCGCGACTTGGCCCTCGCCCACGCCGACCAAGCCATCCGGCAACTAGATTTCCTACCCGACACTCCCGCCAAACACTCGCTGCAACAGCTCCCCCGAGTAGCCGTCTCCCGCTGTGTTTAAGTGTTGTGCTTACACAGTGGTCACCGCAACCTATTTTCGCTATGCCGAGACCTTTTGCCGTGCCTCGGGCACCGCAGCGCTCGCGATCGCTAAACATCCAAGCAGCACGACCAAGTAAAAAACGTCGCCTGCCAGCATCCAGCGGTAGAACGGTAACGCTGCCGCATAGCAGCTCAACAGCCCTTCAAGCGAAGAGGCGTAAGTGCTCTTGAACATCCAGACCGCGAAGTTCGTAACTAAGAAAAAGGCCGTCGCTGGCACAAAGCCGCAAAGGCCAAGCAACACTCCGCGGCGCAACCCTTGAGCACCTCGTGCCGAACGGCCCAGCAGCAGAGGCACGACCATCATCAGATGCACACTGATCATTACCGGCAGGCTATCGTGGACAGGGAGCACCAAATCTGAAACCGCCAAGATGCCGATTGGTAGCAAAACCGCGGGCATGGTTCGGCGGAAATAAAACCCACCCAAAACCGTGACCGCAGCCAGCGGCGTGAAATTCCAAGTCGGCTGAGCCCAGCGTCCCACAACGCCAATCGCTAACAGCAAACTAAACACGGCAAGGTCTCGAACAGTATCGCGGTTCATCAGGTATCTTCCTTTATCGTTCTGGAAAAGCCCGAGGAAATGCGATTCTCCGGGGTA
Organism: Planctomycetota bacterium; assembly: GCA_024278035.1. Next base: position 8,735 of record JAJRUA010000196.1, read on the forward strand.
CTGGTCAGTATTTCTGGTCGACTAAGTGTCTTCCCTGAAAAGCCATTCTACTCTTCGCCCGCAAACTTCCACAAGAGACGGTCTCCTGGCTCAAGTGGGTGCAAGCAAAAGCTGGTTTCTGCATATTTTCCGTTCACTTCATACTTCCAATTCCGGCCGCTGAACCCCTGGTTCTTAAGGCCGTCGATCGACTCGATAAACCCCGTTTCTCCTTCGCCAAGCTGCGAGTAGAAAATCCCCGGCTGCCAACGAGACGCCTCTTGCATCAGTAATTCTACGGTCATTCCCTGACGCCAAGGCAGGGCATCAAACTGTTTCTTTACACCGTTACCAAAGTCAATCGTCAGGCCCACGCACTTGCCTTGAGGCACCTCGGTCGGCAGCCACTGGGTCGTCGCCTCCGTAGTTCCCGTTAAGTGCGTGTCTCCAGGTCCAAATTGACCTGCGCCGAAAACAACAGCCAGCACAACCAATAGCAAAGCAGGGAAAATCCATCCCCCGCCCAACTTCTTGTCCTGGGTAGTTTGCTCACCCCCTGTGCTTAGTTGATTGGGTTCCATAGAATGCAACTTACAAGAGTGCCGCACAACAGGTCTAGCCCCCTGGCCGCGAGGCTTATCGCCGTTGTCTTGTGCAACGAGTGCTTTCCATAAAACTTGTCGCTGTTCCAATTTTTTGTTTTCAACCCACGCGAACGGTTCCCGATGTCCGATTCTATTCTCTCGCTAGATTTTCCTGTCGAAGACATTGCCGTCCTCACGATCAGCGACCCCAACAAAAGCGTCAACGTCTTGTCTCGGCCCGTGCTGGAAGACTTCCAACGCATCTTCGACCAGCTAGCCGATCGCAACGACTTAGCCGGTCTCATTATCCACTCGGACAAGCCTGGCAATTTTATTGCCGGGGCAGACATTCGAGAATTTGTTGCCGACATCGATCAACCTCCGGAAAAGGTTGTCGAGGTTTCGACCCGTGGCCAGAATCTGTTTAGCGCGCTCTCTGAACTTCCCTTCGTCACGATTGCCGCAATCGCTGGCATCTGCGTCGGCGGTGGAGCTGAGCTCTCGGTTTGGTGCGATCGCCGAATTATGGCACGCGACAGAAAAACTAGCTGGGGATTTCCCGAAGTCAAACTAGGCATCTACCCCGGCTGGGGTGGCACGGCTCGCACGCCGCGCATCGTAGGCCTTAGCAACGCGGTCGAGCTTTGCACCGGCGGCCAATTTATCGACGCCGATGCCGCCATGGCCATGGGACTTGCCGAAATCGTCGCGCCAGAACAACTCATGGACGCAGCCATCGCGATGGTTCGTGCCGAAGAGGAGTCGAAGCAATACTTGAAAGACCGCGAGCTATGGTCTGGCCCAATCGACATCAGCGAGACCGAGCTGGGCTTCCTCGCCGCCACAGCCAGCGCCTACATTCAAGGGGAAACCCAAGGCAACTACCCCGCCCCGCTTGCCGCGTTGGAAGTGATGATCGGATCGGCCCATTCCGATCTCAAAACCGCATGCAAGATGGAAGCCGAGGGCTTTAAGGACGTGTTCGGCTCTCCCGTCAACCGGTCGCTGCTTAACGTTTTCTTCCTACAAGACAGCAACAAAAAGCAAAAAGGCTACAAAGACCTCGCTCCCGCCAAAATTAGCTCGGCCACCGTCCTCGGCGCCGGGGCCATGGGCCAAGGCATCGCAGCCGCAAACGTCAAGCGTGGTGTGCCGGTCGCGTTGGGCGACTTGTCAGCCGAAGCCGTAGGGCGGGGCGTTCAGGGGATCCTTACCGAAGTCAGCTTCAACAAAAAAACCCGTGGTCCCGACGCAACGCTCGCCCTCAAGTACGTCCCGCTCGTCAACGGCACGGTAAGCGATAGCGAGCTGGCTGCCTCAGACATCGTGATCGAAGCGATTTACGAAAACGCCGATGCCAAACGCGAACTCTACGCTCGACTTGAATCGCAACTCGCCGACAACGCGATACTTTGTTCCAACACCTCGACCATTCCTATCACCGAACTGGCAAAGGGGTTAAAAAACCCTGAACGATTCTGTGGACTGCATTTCTTCAATCCCGTTCGCCGAATGCCCCTGGTTGAAGTCATTCGTGGCGAAAAAACGAGCGACGAAACCATCTCAACCGCAGTAGCCTATTCGATGGCCATCGGCAAATCGCCGATCGTCGTCGGCGATGGCCCAGGCTTCCTCGTCAATCGGGCACTCCTACCGTACATGAACGAAGCCCTGGTTTTGCTCGAAGAGGGAGTCTCCATGAAGGCGGTCGACCGAGCAGCCACCAAGTTCGGTATGCCCATGGGGCCGATCTCCCTTCACGATACCGTTGGGCTCGACATCGCTCTGCACGCTGGCGGCGTCTTGCAACGAGCATTTCCTGACCGGGCTTTGGGCTCCAAGGTCCTCACCGCCATGGTCGAAGCCAAGCGGCTTGGCAAGAAAAACGACCGTGGGTTCCTTGATTATGGCAAAGGCAAGAAATTGGCCCGAGGTGTTGCCAGCCCTGAAGTCGCAGCCTTGCTAAAAGAAATTGCGTCTGGCGAAAGCGATGCCACTCCCGAACAAATTATCGATCGACTCTTCCTGCCAATGCTCCTCGAAGCCACGCGGCTCATCGAAGATGGCATTGTCAGCGACGTACGCGAGGTCGACCTTGGCTTAATCTACGGCATCGGCTTCCCACCTTTCAAAGGCGGCCTCTTTTTCTGGGCCGACACCTTGGGCGCCCAAGCAATCGTCGAACGCCTCAAACCTTACGCCAGCCTCGGCAAACGATACGAACCCACCACGATGCTGTTGGAACATGCAAAATCGAATAGAAAATTTTATAACTAGAGGCAAATAGCCATCCCCTTTTAGTCCCTAAACCACAGTCCCCTAGTCCCCAAAAAACCATGAACTCTGCCGTAGTCGTCGATTGTTGTCGAACTCCCATTGGTCGCTCGCATCCCAAGCTGGGCGCATTTCGCGATGTCCGTTCCGACGACCTCGCCGTCGCGGTCGTCAAAGCCTTGATCGAGCGAACAGGCATCGACCCCGCCGAAGTCGAAGACATCATCCTTGGCAATACCCAGCAACAACGCGAGCAGGGTTTCAATGTTGCGAGAATGGTTTCGCTCATGGCGGGCCTCCCGGCCGAAACCGGTGGCGCTACCATCAATCGCCTCTGTGGCAGTAGCCTCCAGGCACTCAACCAAGCTTGCCACTCCATCGCCGCAGGCGGCGAAGACGTCCAAATTGTCGGCGGCCTCGAACACATGGGTCACGTCGCCATGGATGCCAGCCTCGACCTCAACCCCAAGCTCTTTACCGTCACCAGCAAGGGCGCCCTCCACATGGGCTTCACCGCAGAATTCCTTGCCCAGAATTACGGAATCTCTCGCGAGGCGCAAGATCAATTCGCCCTGAATAGCCATCTCAAAGCCGCCGCTTCGACGGAAGCCGGTTTATTCAAAAACGAAATCATCCCCATCACCGGTCGCAACGACGAAGGCATGAACTGCCAGATCACCGCCGATCAATGCATCCGCCCCGAATCGACCCCCGAATCGCTCGGCGCACTCAAACCTGCATTCATGCCTGGCATTGGCAGCGTAACCGCAGGTAACAGCTCGCCTCTGAACGACGGCGCCGCCGCCCTGCTCGTAATGAGCGAAGAAAAAGCCAAGTCGCTTGGCCTCAAACCGCTCGTCCGAATCCGAGCAACCGCCGTCGCCGGCGTCGACCCAGCCGTCATGGGAACCGGTCCCGTGCCTGCCACCAAAAAAGCACTCAAACGTGCCGGCCTAGAACTCGCCGACCTCGATCTGATCGAACTCAACGAAGCTTTCGCCTCCCAATCGCTCGCCTGCATCAAGCTCCTCAAGCTCGACGAGTCGAAAATAAACATCCGTGGCGGATCGATTGCCATCGGCCACCCGCTCGGAGCAAGCGGCGCACGCATCTCAACCACCCTCATTCACACCATGCTCGCCTCCGACGCTACTCTCGGCCTCGCCACCATGTGCATCGGCGTCGGCCAAGGCATCGCGACGATTTTCGAGCGATGCTAAGCAACTTACCAATTCCCGCGCATCCTAGTCGAGTTTCGCTCATGATGGGTGAACTTGTCGGTGGAACATCCGTCGCAAAAAAAATCCACTACCGAAAGAACCAACCAGTCCTACGGACTGCCAGATCCTTCGCATAACTGCCTGAGTAGCTAACTCGGTGGCGGCCACGCCACTGCGAAGGGTAAAAACGCTCCGCGCCGTACATGGCACAGGAGGTCTGCCCCGTTTGCGTCTCGGCCATTCCTCTCGTCGCAAGCGACACCGACGCATGTCCGAATTACGCCCTCTCGATGGCTAAGCATATTGCGGACAAA
>JAJRUA010000197.1 GCA_024278035.1 Planctomycetota bacterium
CGAGGCAAGCACCGCGAGCGGGATTACAATCACGACGATCAGCGTCGAAGCCAAGTTCCGCAGGAAAATCAGCACAACAAGCCCTGCGAACAGTGCACCAAGACCTGCCGCGACTGTCAGTCCATGGATGCTTTCTACCACAGGCCCCGACTGATCCATCGCCACCGACAGCACCAGCTTATCCATGCCCACATCGCCGGCCCGTTCGTTTTTCAAATTCGCTAGGATATTGGCAAGATTCTCTTGGATTGTCTTGACGATCCTGATCGAGTTCTCCCCCGGCTGGCGATAGATGGGAATATACGCCTTCCGTCCGCCGTTGATCCGTACGATGTTCGACTGAATCTGGGAGGCGTTTTCCACACGTCCGATATCGCTAATTCGGACCGGCACGCCATCTACGGTTTTGATAACCGAGTCGTTTAGATCTTCGATCGTCTCAGGGACGGCATTGGTAAAGAGCTGAAAATCTTGTTGCCCCACCTTCATGTTGCCGGCGGGAATCAGCACGTTGTATTTTGAGAGCTGGTGCTGAACATCCATGAGCGTCAAGCCATAGGCTTCGAGCTTGCGCGGGTCCATGTAGGCATAGATGCGGCGGAGCTTGCCCCCAAAGACGGCAGGCGAAATCACACCTCGGATCGATTGCAGCTTGTTACGCAGTTCGTAGTAGGCGATGTCGTAAAGCTGTTGCTCGTCCATCTCAGGACTGTCCACCACTACCAAACACAACGGCAACGAAGCGGTTGGGTCGATCGGCATCAGCATCGGAGGAATCGTGCCGGGCGGCAGGTAGAACATGTCGCTCATGGCATAGCTGGTCGTCTGAGCCATGGCCGTATCGAGCGAGATGCCCTCTCGAAAGAAGTTCTTGACGATGCAAACGCCGGTCATCGCTTTGGCTTCTTGGTGCTCGATGCCGACCGATTGGCCGGTCCACCGCTGCATGCGGCTCATGATGTCTTTTTCCATAATCTCCGGCGGCATGCCGGGGTAGAAAGTGACAATCTGAACAGCCGAGGTCTCAAAGATAGGGAGCAAATCTTTGGGAATCTTCGGGTAGGTATAAAGCCCCAGCACCAAGATGGCCAAAGCCAACACGACGACCAAGTACGGATTTTTGAGGACCGCGCGTGTCATGCAACCGTTTTGTAGAAGTGGGTAGATGTCCGTCTGCTAGCACCGCAAGATCGCAGGCGCAGCCGGAGCGAGTGGTAAATCCCTTACCACCGGATCGACCAGGGAGGGTCGCAAAGTTTACCAAATCCCGAAAGCTGCCGCAGTCGCCCAAAGCCACCATTCTTCCACTGGGAGGGTTCTAGGCGAGCGGTGCGGGCGTCAGCCCCCCGATCGTGCGGAGGAGCATGTCCCCATAGTCTGTGATCGCCCCCATTCATCGGGGGGCTGACGCCCGCACCGCTCGCCTGTTGATTAGAGCTTGCTAAGGATTTGCCCAGCGGCTTCGCAAACGGCGACGGCGGCGGCCCGTTCGGGGGCCTCGGCAATGAGCCGAACGAGGGGCTCCGTGTTGCTTGCCCGAACCAACAGCCACTTTCGTTCGGCAGGCCAGTCGAGGCGGAGCCCGTCTTGGCGACTCACTTCGGCATCGCTGAAATGTTCTTGCAGAGCGTCGAGCGTGGCGGCCAAGCGGTCTGCTTCCAGGGCAACCTTGGTTTTATGGATCGCATAAGAAGGCAATTCGTCGGCCAATGTGGCAAGTGTCTCACCACGTTTTGCCATTGCGTCTAAGACCATCGCCATACCGACGAAGCTATCGCGGATCAGACCGACTGCCGGGTGGATCACGCCTCCCGCGCCTTCCCCCCCCAGCACGGCCCCATTGGCCAGCATGGCATCAACCACGTTCGCTTCGCCTACCGCCGACTGGTGGAACGCCACACCGTATTTTTCCGCCAAGTCTTGCGTCACGCGACTGCTCGAACAGTTGCTAACGATGGGCCCCGGCGACTGACGCAACTGGTGGTCAACACAGAGGGCAAGCGTTAGCTCTTCGCCAATGTAGTGCCCCGCGTTGTCGATGATCGCCAGCCGGTCGGCATCGGGGTCTTGGCAGAAAACGGCATCGTACGCGCCGCCCGCCACTTGCTTGGTTACTTCCGCAAGATTCACCTCGGTCGGCTCGGGAGTATGGGCGAATTGACCGTTGGGGGTTTCGCCAAGCACCGTGACTTCGCAACCAAGCCGTTCGAGCAATTGCTTTCCCAGCACGGCACCCGAACCATGGTTGGCATCAAGCAACACCCGGAAACGCTTCGCGCGGATCCGCTCGCTATCGACGATTGCTTCGACCAAGCGCAGGTGTTCGCCCGTGGTGTCGGCAAGGGTTTCCGCCGTTTTAATTTTGGTGTGATCGGCGTAGCCAATGTCACCCGAGAGGTAACGGTCCTTCACTTCTTGGCCGATCGCGGCAGGAAGGACACGCCCCTCATTGCCTAGGAGCTTGATGCCGTTGTACTCTGCTGGGTTGTGGCTTGCCGAGATTTGCACACCGCCGACGCACTGTTCGCTACGAACCAACACACCTGCTGTGGGAGTCGCCGCCACACCCGCATTCAGTGGCACGCGTCCAGCGGCGGCGATACCTGCACATACAGCATCGGAGATCATTGGCCCTGTCGCGCGGCCATCGTGGGTAATCAGCACCCGCCCCTCGGGCAAAGCCCCTGCAAAAGCCGCTACGAAGCGAGCGGCAACCTCCGGCGTGAGCGTCTCGCCAATGATGCCCCGAAGACCAGAAACACTAATAATCAGTTCCGACATTTTTTCTGCGTGTGGCTGGTGAGAATGGCTACGTTTTCAGGAGAGGCGTAAAAGCAGTTTCCTAGCCGCAGGCGGAAGCCGCGGTTCCCCCCCTCCTGGACCGCCGGCTTCCGCCTGCGGCTAGAAAGGCCCCCCTGCACATAGGCTTGATGGGTTATAATCTTAGGGTATGGGCGATCAACAGCACAGCCGACGAGATTTCTTACGTGGCCGAGCCGCTCTGAAGGCAGTGGCGGAGACGGTCGAAACGGTACTGGATAAACAGCTCGGCGGGACGGCGTCGCCCGAAGCAGTGCGATCGGCCACCCAGGTGCTCACCCTCACGCGCCGGGCAATGGCATGTGAGTTCGAGATTCGTCTCAACACTTCACGTCAACAAAACGACACGGCTGCCGCGATGGCCGCTTTCGATTTAATCGAACGCCTTGAAGATCAACTCACCATTTATCGCGGAGAAAGTGAGCTGCTTGATCTGAACCGCCGAGCGGCGACGGAGCGGGTGCCGGTCGAGCAGCGGTTGTTCGGGTTGCTCGAACTTTGTGATCGGCTTCATACCGAGACGAACGGGGCGTTTGATCCGACGAGCGGACCGCTGTCCGACGTATGGGGGTTTTCTCGCCGCCAGGGAAGCGTACCAGAAGCAACCGATTTGCAGGTGGCTCGCCGACAGGTTGGTTGGAAAGGCGTTTCGCTTGACACTGCCGAGCGGACCGTGGCGTTCGACCGCGTTGGCCTCCAACTAAACGTCAACAGCATTGGCAAAGGATATGCCCTCGACCGTGCGGGAGAGTTGCTCCTCTCGCAAGGCGTCGCCAACTGGATCACCCACGGTGGCCAAAGCACGCTTCTTGCAAGAGGCTTTAACCGTGCGGCAGACGACGAAGCGGGGGGGCCGATCGATGGTTGGCTTGCCGGGATTCGCGACCCGATGCATCCAGAAAAACATCTTGCCAAAATCGTGCTGCGTGACGAAGCTCTGAGCACCTCGGGCGGAGGGACCCAATTTTTTGAGCACGAAGGGGAGCGGTACGGCCATGTGCTCGACCCCCGCACCGGTTGGCCCGCCAAGGGGCTTTATCAAGCGACGGCCATTGCCCCCACGGCAGCGGAGGCCGACGCCCTTTCCACAGCGTTCTACGTGCTGGGGGTAGAAGGAACCGCCGAGTTCTGCGAGCGCCGCCCCGACGTACGGGCCCTTTTGGTCGCTTGCTGGGAGCGGGACGGGAAGCAAAAAGTGATGTCACACAAGTTCAACTTCGTGTAACCGTTCACGATGAAAGCCCTGTTCCTTAGCGGTTTCTTTTTACGGGGAGCTGTGAACGGTTACCTTTTTTCTTCTTTGTGCCCTTCGTGGCTTCGTGGTTCCGTCCTTTCGTCGTTCCTTTCATGGTTGAAAAATTACCATCGTAGGTCTTCTCGGGGGGATTGCTTGTAATGGCCAGAAATCTCAGCAAGCGTTTTTTGATCTTCTTCACTTAACGACGCGGGAAGGACGACCTGAACTTCGGCCAGCAGATCGCCCGGTGGTTTGCCTGTGGGTTGGACGCCATGCCCTTTGACTCGCAGCTTCGCCCCGCTCGACGTGCCGGGGGGAATCGTTAACGCGATTACGCCTTGCGGGGTTGGCAAGTCGATTTTCGCCCCCTGGGCTGCCTCGGCCAGCGTGACGGGCACCGTGATCTCTAGCCGCGTTCCGTTACGGCGAAATTGTGGATGGGGAGAGACATGCACCGTGAGCAGAATATCGCCGCTCTCGCCACCACGTGCGCTCGGGTTCCCTTGTCCGCGTAAGCGTATGGTTTGACCCTCCTCCATGCCGGCAGGAATTTTAACGGTAACCGTCTCTTGCTTGCCGCTGGCTCGCCGAAGATTGAGCGACGCCTCGCCACCGCTTACCGCCGTCCGGAAAGGGACCGTGATTTCATGACGAATGTCGGAGCCGCGCGGAGGACCGGCTTGACCTCGTGGCGCCCCACCAGCCCCGCCGAATTGCTTGAACAAATCGGCAAAGCCGCCGCCAGCCGCTCCGCCAGTTCCTCCGCCGAACAGGTCATTGATATCAAAATCGAATTGCCCGCCGCCCCCTCCCGGCCTGGCTCCTCCGCCTGGCCAACCCGCTCTGCCGTCGGGCCCCCCTTGCATGCCCTCAAACGCGGGGCCAAAACGATCGTACTGTTCACGCTTCTTGGGATCGCTAAGGACCTCGAACGCCGACTGGACTTCGAGAAATCGTTGCTTCGCCACCGCGTCGTCAGGGTTCTTGTCAGGATGATGCTTCAGCACCAGATCGCGGTGCGCCTTGCTGATCTCATCAGCCGACGCCGTACGCGAAACTCCCAGAATGTCGTAGTAATCTTCAGCCATTGGGTGACACGTGGAAATAGAGAGGGTTAAACAAGGCAGACAGTCTACCCTCACAGGGCGCAAACAACACGGTAGGCCACCAATTCCCCCTAACAACCCGTTGATTTACCCACATTCCGGCGGTCATTCCAAAAGCACAAGTTGGATTTACGGGAAACGTGAGTTGGTGATGGAGTGAACGTCGGAGTGGATTCTCCCGAGCGACAAGCGGCCTGGTGAGAAGTCAGGCAAGTTGCACAAGCGTAGCAAAATCGCAGTTCCCTCGTAAGGATTCGGGTGTGCCGAAACCGAACAGCTTGCGCATTACGAGCCCCGAGCTGTGCGTCATCGCGGCGATCCGGTCAAGCGACCTGCAAAGTCAAGGAATGCCGAAGGCAATTAAGGCGATAGGGAGATATTGGGGATGGGGGAGAAGGGGAAGTTGGCCCACAGAAGCAAGGCTCCTGAGGTTGGAATTATTTTAGGCGCCGTGTTGGGAACCCCTCACAAAAACGAGCAGAAAACCGTTCTTCCCAGCTTCCGAAGAAAGCCCTTGCAAGGAAGCGATAATCTTACCCGACGGCCCCCCCCTCACCTCCTAAAATCCTTCTCCGGAAACGACTTTGCAATTTTCCTGGGCGATCCGATGCCGTTTCTTTACTTTTTCGATGCCACGATCTTTCCTTTCAAAAGGCCCATCTCTTCGGCCAGTTTCAGAACGAACTGAAACACACTCGTGTGGACTTCGATCGGTGGGCGCGCATTCCCCGTACTGTCATACATGGGGCTCGCGCATTTCTTCTACGAAAGGATCGCAATGGGCGTGGGATAGTAGCCGATTCAGCTTCGTGTAAAACACGTGCCCTGGGCCCTTCGGCAACTGATCGGACGCAATGAACTCGTCACCCAAAGCCAGCAA
>JAJRUA010000198.1 GCA_024278035.1 Planctomycetota bacterium
ATGAGCTGCAAACCTCGTTGGGCGGTGATGGCGGGGTCGAGCTGCTTGAGCGCCCCGGCGGTGGCGTTGCGTGGGTTGACGAACAGGTCTTCCCCCTTGGCCGCTCTTTCGCGATTGATCCGGTCGAACTCAGAACGGGGCATGAAGACTTCGCCACGGACTTCCAGCACCTCGGGGGGCGAATCGGTGTCGAGCCGCAGGGGAACGCTACGCAAGGTCCGGAGATTCTGAGTGATATCGTCGCCTCGCTGGCCATCGCCCCGGGTGAGCCCCAAGACGAAACGCCCCGCTTCGTATCGCAAGCTCGCTGCAACGCCATCGATCTTCGGTTCGGCAGTGTACCCCCCTTCAAGGGCAAAGCCCTGGGCCTCGTTTTGGTCAGGAGAGATCGCCTCAAAGCAACGCTTAGCCCAACGCAAAAGTTCCTCGGCATCGTACGAATTGTCGATCGAGTACATTCGCCTAGCGTGTTCGACCGTGCGGAACGCTTCAAGCGGCTCGCCACCGACCCGCTGCGTGGGGCTATCGAGTGTCAGCAGATCGGGATGTTCCGCTTCAAGCCGTTTGAGTTCTTCTAAGAGCTGGTCGTACTGGCGATCGGAGATCGTCGGCACCGCCTCAACGTAATACCGCCGGTCGTGTTCGCGAATTTCATCACGAAGGCGTTCGATTTGGACGGTGGGGGCAGGCATTGGCGGTTAGTTACTAGTAGGGAGTTGCTGGGCGCTAGTTCATGAGTTCGCCACTCGTTCAGGCAGGCGAGCCGGGAGCGTAAGCGACCGGAGGAGAGAACCCTGTGCAAATTAACACTTGCAACAAGGCGTCCGCTGCAAAAAACTCCGGTCGCTTACGCTCGCGGCTCGCCATCTAATCTACAACTAGCGCCTAGCAACTCTCAACTGGCGACTCTATGGTACGTGATTCCTCCTTGCCCAACCACGCCAGCCGGTAGTATGGCTTCCGACTCTCCCGCCGCCACCATTGCCATTCGAGGGGCCTCTACGCACAATCTGCGCGACGTCGACCTCGATTTGCCCCGAAACCAGTTGATTGTTTTCTGTGGAGCCTCGGGCAGTGGCAAAACATCAATGGCGATCGACACGCTCTATGCCGAGGGCCAGCGTCGCTACATCGAAAGCTTTAGTGCCTACACACGCCAGTTTCTCGATCAACTGGATAAACCCGATGTCGAACGAATCGACGGCCTGCCACCGGCGATTGCTGTGACCCGCTCCGCCGGGGGGCGCTCGAACCGAACGACCGTCGCCACCGCTACCGAAGTCGCCGATCACTTGCGGTTGCTCTTCGCTCGGATCGGCGAAACGACCTGCCCCGATTGCAATTTGCCCGTTCGTCAGGATTCGATCGAGGCTATCGCCACAGCCGTGGCTGCTGAGCTAACTCAAGCGGGAGGTACTACCAAGGCGATGCTCGGCTTTGAAGTCGATCTTTCAGAAGAAGACGCGGCAACGCACGTTGCTGAATTGATCGAAGCGGGTTACGTCCGTGCCGTGGTGAATGGCGTGACCGAGTCGCTCACGCCTGAGTTGCTGGGACGCCTTGCACCCGAGGGAACGCTCACCGTGATTGCCGATCGCCTAACCGCTGGCAAGATCGACGTAGCACGTATCACGGAGTCGATCGAAGCGGTGCTGGAAGGGGGCGACGGGGCGTGTGTGGCGTTTATCTCGCAGGAAGATTCAAGGCGTGAATCCCCCTCCCCCGTTTTTGGGGGAGGGGCTAGGGGAGGGGGAAAGAACCCGTGTGATGGTTCACCCCCTCCCCTAACCCCTCCCCCCAAAGGGGAGGGGGATACGCCAACCCTCTCCATCGATGGGCGCACTTGGCATCGCCTGCCGTTCGATACACGTTTCCGTTGTAATCCGTGCGGCCGAGAGTTCCGACTGCCAGAGCCCCAGCTTTTTAACTTCAACAGCCCCCTCGGGGCCTGTGAATTGTGCGAAGGGTTTGGCAGTGTCGTCGAGACGGACATGGACCTTGTCGTTCCCGACCCATCGAAGACGCTCCGCGAAGGGGCCATTGCTCCGTGGACGACGCCCGCCTATGAGCACGAACGGGAAGAACTGCTTGCCTTGGCGGACGATTACAACTTGCCCGTGGAGGTTCCTTACCGTGAACTCTCGGAAGAACACATTCGGATGATCGTTGAGGGCGTGCCGGAACGTGAGTTTGGTGGCCTCAATGGCTTTTTCAAGTGGCTCGAACGCCGCAAGTACAAGATGCACCTTCGGGTGTTTCTAAGCCGGTGGCGATCTTACCGACCTTGCGAAGCGTGTGGCGGGGCACGTTTGAGCCCCGAGGCGCTGGCAGTACGAGTCGGCGGTCTCAACTTTGCCCAGCTTAGTGCGATGGAGGTCCGCCAGGCGATCTCGTGGTTTTCCCAACTCGAACTACCGGTGTCCGAACAGCAAATCGCTCAAGCGATCTTGGCGGATGTACAAGCACGGCTACAGTACCTTGAAGAAGTGGGCGTCGGATACCTCACGCTTGACCGAACGCTTCGCACGCTCAGCACGGGCGAAGCCCAACGCGTCGGCATGACCGCGACGCTCGGATCGAACCTGGTCGATATGCTTTACGTTTTGGATGAACCTTCAGCCGGGCTCCATCCGGTCGATGTGGGGGCGCTCACCCAAGCGATCACCCGTCTGCGCGATCGTGGCAACACCGTCATCGTTGTAGACCACGAAGAAGAGACGATTCGCTCAGCGGATGAACTTGTCGAGTTCGGACCGCAGTCGGGTGTCGAGGGGGGGCAAATTATTTACCAAGGTCCGCCCAACGAGGTGATCCACTGCCGGGTGAGCCGCACGGGGGACTGGCTCTCGGGCCGTCGAGCGATTCGTAGCTGTGCTTCTACGCGTCGCTCGACGAAGCAAGGGGTGATTACGCTCCAAGGAGCCCGTGGTGCCAATCTTGCGGATATTGACATCGAGTTCCCACTCGGTGTGCTGGTCGTTGTTACGGGCGTTAGTGGTGCGGGCAAAAGTAGCCTTGTTCGCCGGACACTCTTTCCCGCCCTAGCGGAACGGTTGCAAGATAAATCGAGTCCTGCGAAAGAAGCGAAGCATGAAGCGGACCGGCCTTTGCCCTACGCACAACTGCTGGGTTCGCAACAAATCGACGAGGTCGTGCTGGTCGATCAACAGCCGATCGGACGGTCGCCGCGCTCCAACCCGGTGACTTATATCAAAGCGTTTGATCCCATTCGGGCACTCTTTGCCGAACAGCCAGACGCTCAGACGCATGGTTTCACGGCGAGCCACTTTAGTTTCAACGTGGATGGGGGCCGGTGCGAAACGTGCAAAGGAGCGGGGCATGTCGAGATCGACATGCAGTTCTTGGCCGATATTTTTATGAAATGTCGCGATTGCGAAGGGCGCCGCTATCGCCGGGAGGTGCTGGAGGTCCGATACCGTGGGCGTGATATTTCCGAAGTGCTCGACATGACGGCCCTTGAAGCGTTTCGGTTTTTCCGTGGCCATAAGAAGGTGCAGGCGAAGCTCAAATCGCTCGTTGATGTCGGGCTCAACTACCTGCAACTTGGCCAACCGGCCAACACCCTTTCGGGCGGTGAAGCTCAGAGGCTCAAACTGGCCGGTCGGCTGGCGACCAAGCAGGCGGCCCGTACGCTGTTTATTTTGGACGAACCGACCACCGGCTTGCACTTTTCCGATGTCCAGCAATTGATCGATTGCTTTGGAGCGTTGCTCGATGTGGGCCACTCCCTCTTGGTTATCGAACACAATGTGCAAATGATGATGGGAGCCGACTGGATCATCGACCTTGGCCCGGGGGCCGCTGCGAACGGAGGAAAAATTGTTGTTCAAGGGACGCCAGAGAAGGTTGCCGCTTGTAAAAAATCCGTAACCGGCCAAGCCCTTGCCGAAGCGTTCCAACGCCGCGACACGGCCGCCGCAGCGCTCGAAGCCGAAGAGGCAGAGCTAGAAGATGAGCCGTAGGCGAGCCGCGAGCGTAAGCGACCGGAGTTGTAGTCCTGGGCTCCGTTTACAGCACAGCACGGATCGCCAGTAATCGCTCTAGCATCGCCGGGAACTGATCGAGCGCAATCATGTTTGCTCCATCGGATGGCGAACTATCGGGGTCAGGATGCGTTTCGCAAAAGAGGCCATCCGCTCCCATCGCAACGGCTGCCTTGGCAAGCGGCTCGACCATTTCTCGCTTACCGCCCGTCGCTCCACCCAGGCCGCCCGGTTCTTGCACGCTGTGTGTGGCGTCGAACACCACCGGCGCGCCGAGCACCTGCATCTGTGGTATCGAACGCATGTCGTTCACCAGTCGGCCATAGCCGAAGAAGGTGCCCCGTTCGCACAGCAACACATTCTCACAGCCGGACGCAGTGAGTTTGCCCATAACGTGCCGCATGTCTTCGGGTGCCATGAACTGGCCCTTCTTCACATTGACGGCACGCCCCGTCTTGGCAGCAGCTACGAGCAAGTCGGTCTGTCGGGCAAGGAACGCGGGGATTTGCAGCACGTCACATACCTCGCCGATGGCTGCCGCTTGTTGGGGTTCGTGTAAGTCGGTCGTTACGGGCAGGCCGGTCGCTTGCTTCACTCGGTCAAGGATGGCAAGCCCTTCTTCCAGGCCGGGGCCACGGTAGGCATCCAAGCTGGTCCGGTTCGCTTTGTCGAACGATGCTTTGAAGATGAGCGACACAGGCAAGTCCGCCGTCGCTTCACGCAGCCGGTCGGCTATGCCGAGCGTCAGGTCAAGCGATTCCAGCACACACGGCCCGGCGATCACCAGCAGGGGTTCACCAGGGCCACAACGGTAAGGACCAACAACAGCGGGAAAGTTCGGCATGTCCATACGCCTTGGGAAATAATCGAGTCGGGGAGTAAGCAAGACCACCAGCGTACTGCTGGCGAGCCGCGAGCGTAAGCGACCGGAGGTTTTTGCAGCGGATGCCTTGCTCCAATGAGTTCTATCGCTGCAGGGTATCCGTCCTACCGATGGTTAACACCGTCGGCTTGCCAAAACTCCGGTCGCTTACGCTCGCGGCTCGCCTTATTA
>JAJRUA010000199.1 GCA_024278035.1 Planctomycetota bacterium
CTTGCCTACCGTCGCCAACCGCTGTAGTAGTGGCTTGTGTCGCCGTAGCGGGCGGCACCGGTGCTGCCGACAGCGTTCACCACTCGCCCCCCGCCAGCGGGAGAGGCGTAGCTTGCCTGCTGGAGGCGGCGTTCGAGCACCTGGAGTTGAGCCGACTGTTGGCGATTCTGTTCAAGCTGTTGCTGTTGAGGACGGACGAAAGCATAGTAATTGGGTGCCGCCTGGTTACCATCTTGGCGATAGAGATTCAGATAGGGGCTCACCGTCGGCTCCGACACAACTGTGTTGAACGGTTTGACGGTCGAGCGTCGGGCGCCCGCCTGCGCGTTTCCGTAGCGGGCGGGTGAAGAACGCTGTGATTGCTGAGCGGCTGCTCCACGGTTGGCTTGCCAAGTGTACGACTCGGGGCCAAGCATCATCCGTGCTGAGTACGGATCGGGCCGCGACGTCTGTCCCCACACCGGTTGGATGAGAAAGACCATCAAGAAGGCGAACGCAATCGGACGGCAAACCATGACAACAATCCTTGTAAGCAATGGAACGGGCGAGACGGGCCAAAAAATCTACCGAAAGCTACTCGCACACCAGTGTATTCATCGGCCAAGAGGTCGCCGCAACTCTTGCCTAATCGCTATAGTCCCGCCCTTGCTGGCCTAGCTGGCTACCAAGGGCCTGCTAGCAGTGCTTCGACGATCCCGTGGGCCGCAGCAAGGTTTTTCTTCTGGAGAGACTCGCTTGCCAAAGTAAGCTGGGCGTAATGTTCCGAACGGAAGGGAATACCGCTCCCCGCAGGAGGATTCGCAGGAACGATCGCGGAGCCAATCTGTTCGAGCAGTTCGGCCATGCCCTGGCCCGAAACGACACTCGTCAAGATTCTCTCCGCGATAAAAGAGGGATCGTCCGCTAAATCGGCCTTGCTAGCAACGCGAAGAACAATCGCTTTCGTGGCTACGCCCTCGGGGCCCTCGGGCAACGAACCGGACGCGTCGCTTGCTTCTTGTACAAAAACCGCCACCTCCGCTGAACGAAGGGTCGCGTGGGCCAGTTCAATGCCTGCTGCTTCAATAGGGTCCGTCGTACGGTGCAAACCAGCCGTATCGGCCAACCGTACGGGCCAGCCGTTGATGGCGGTGCCCGCCGTCACCACGTCGCGTGTTGTGCCCGGCTGATCGAAGACAATCGCCCGGTCGTAGCCAACCAGCGCATTGATGAGGCTACTCTTGCCGACGTTCGGCGGACCAACAATTGCCACCAACCATGGTGTGAGCAAGTGCTCGCCCAGCGAACGCCATGAGAGTAATTTCTCAATTTCTGAGGCAGCGGTCTTGCTATCGTTGTCTTGAATTGTAACGAGGATTTTTTTTAGAGACGCGTCGAGTGCGCCGTTCGCTTGATCGAGCAGAATCCCTGCGACCCGTTCCGTTGTGGCTTGTTCTAAATCCTTCCAAGCGGCTTGCGATAAGGGCGTTTTACGAGAGCCGAACGAAGAAACTTCGCCTTGAGCAATGCCTTTCTCCGCAAGGTTTGCCAGCACCGCACTCTGGGCTGCTAGGCCTCCATGGCAGTGGATTTCGACCCCGCTCTCACTTCGCCGTACAACGACCAACTCTTCTCCTTTCGGATGAAGCCAACGGCCAAATCGAATCGCCCGCAGCGGCTGTTTCGCAAGCGGCTTGCCGTTAGCGGCGAGAAAACAAGCCTCCACGGTGGAGGTAGCGCCAGGGCCTTCAACACCGACGACCGCAATCGCACTACGTCCGGCCGGAGTAAGAACAGCAGCGTGTGTCATAGGGCTATTCTTCGTTCCTCTGCGACTCCGCGTCTCTGCGCGAAAACATTAGGTCAGCAACAACAATTCCCGCTAGTGTGAGGTGGGGCAAATGGCGCACGGTGTAGTCGGGCCCCCCAATGAGGCGGGCGACTGAGGGGGCGGCTCCGCCAGTAAGAAAAACCTGTGGCGTGGTGGTAAGGCCGTCGCGCTGGCGGTCGATTAGTTCGCGGATGGCACCGATCGCGCCCCAAAACAACCCCGCCGCTAGGGCCCCCTCGGTGGATCGGCCGATTGCCTCGGGCGATGCGTCGAGTTCCTCAAGCCGAACGTACGGCAAGGCATCGGTCGCTTCGGCCAATGCCCACGCAGCAAGGCCCGGACCTGGAAGAATCGCCCCTCCCTCGAACACGCCATCCGGTGCAACCAAGTCCACCGTAATCGCGGTGCCAAGGTCGATAAGGATTGCCGGCCTGTCAGGCTGCCGCAAAATGTTGGCTCCGACAGCAGCAAGCAGCCGGTCGATTCCGACTTGCCCAGGATGTTCGACACGGGTCTCGATCGGCAGGTCGGGCAGGGTAAGCTGGTGCCATTCGTCGGGGCTCGAACGAAGCGCGGCCTCTAGCTGTTTAGCAATGGGCCGAGAGACACTCCCCACCACCGTCCGCTTTGGCGAGGGCCCAACCCAATCCCTAACCTGGAGGGGCCAATCTTCTTGGGTTGAAACGCTTAGCGTCTCCGTCGGCTCCGGTAACGACGAGTTACGTGCCAAAGAAAATCGGCCCAGCTTGATACGGCTATTACCAATATCAACGGCGATCAGGTCGGCAGCAGTATCGAGGGGGGGGCTCATCTCTTTTGAGAATAACACACGACAGCACGGCTCGCACCCGTGTGAGCCGCGCCCATCTACGGAATGCTGCGGTCGGGGCACTTACGCGACTCATATGCGGGGGCGCCACGGCTCCCACAGGTGGTTGTTTACCCTGCGTTTGCGGGGTAGGTTGACCGATTGCGCTCGACTCCTCTGACGCCCATCATGCCCGTCCCCTCCTCCCAATCTGCCGTCCCCTCCGATGCGATTCGCATCCGTGGTGCCCGGGTTCATAATCTTAAGAACATCGACGTTGATCTCCCTCGCAATCAGCTTGTGGTCATCACCGGTGTGAGTGGCAGCGGCAAAAGTTCGCTGGCCTTTGACACCTTGCTTGCCGAAGGCCAACGGCAGTACATCGATTCGCTCAGCGTCTATTCGCGTCAGTTTTTTAACCAACGCCAGCGGCCTGATGTGGATCGAATCGAGGGGCTCCAGCCCGCGGTGGCGATCGACCAAAGCCAAGGCTCCCATAGCCCGCGGAGCACGGTCGGCACGGTTACCGAGATTCACGATTATTTGCGTCTGTTGTTCGCCCGTGCTGGCGAGATGGCATGCGCGGCGTGTGGCGAGCCGATCACTCAACAGTCGCCCACCGAAATCGAGACGGCCATCCTCGCCCTACCCGCCGAGTCGCGGGCCATGTTGCTTGCTCCGCTCGTGCATGGCCGAAAAGGAAAACATGCGGAGGTGATTGAGCAAGCGCGCAAAGCAGGGTTTGTTCGCGTACGGATTGATGGCCTTACCTATCCGATCGAGGATGTGCCAGAACTAAAATCACAAAAGACGCACGATATCGAAGCGGTCGTCGATCGGATTGTGATTCGCAAAGGAATTGAAAACCGGGTAGCCGAGTCCGTGCGACTCGGAGTAAAACATGGCGAGGGCGTGGTACGGATCGTTTACCAAACGCCGGAAGCAAAGGCCGAGGCGAAGGAATCCGAATCCAACGGTGCGGCGTCGGCTTACAACGAGAAAAGCGGCTGGCAAGAGCGGCTCTTCAATACGCGCTACGCTTGTCCCACCTGCAAGACGGGCATTGCCGAGGTCGAACCGAGGACGTTTAGTTTCAACAGCCCCTACGGAGCTTGCCCCGCATGTGATGGGATGGGAGCGACTGAGGGGTTCGACCCCGAGCTGGTGCTGCCCCAACTCTCTTTCTCACTTGCCCAGGGAGCCATCGCCCCCTGGCGGTCGGCAACCGCGGCGGGCAAAAAGAAACGGCTGGCGCTTGTCGAGCCGCTGCTTGCTTCGCTGAAAGTGGATGCCAAGACACCGCTCGATGCTTGGCCCCAAGGGGGCGTGCAGAAATTGCTCACCGGCGACGGGGGCGACTTCTTTGGCCTGCTCTTGCTCCTTGAAGAAGAACTCCAGGCGACCAAGCGCGAAGCCTCGCGCGATCGACTGGCCGAGTACCGTGGTTCGGTCGTTTGCCCCGACTGCAATGGCTGTCGGCTTGGCCCCGAAGGACGAAGCTGCCGCGTTGGCGATAGACCCATCCATGAAGTGAACGCCATGAGCATCGGTGAAGCCCGAACGTGGTTTGAGCACCTTGCCGCTAGCGAAACGTTGGACGAAGACCGAGCCGTGATCGCTGAGCCGCTCGTACGAGAAATACGCCGTCGGTTGGAGTTTCTCGAAAAATCGGGGGTCGGATACCTCACGCTGGATCGGGCTGCCAACACGCTTTCGGGGGGAGAGGTGCAACGGGTTCGCTTGGCGACCGGCATCGGCAGTGGGTTGGTTGGCGTGATGTACTTGCTGGACGAACCGTCGATCGGCCTCCATCCGCGCGACAACGATCGGCTGATCGCCGCGATGCGCGACTTGCAACAACAGGGGAACACCGTCATTGTCGTCGAGCATGACGAAGCGGTGATGCGGGCGGCAGATTGGCTTGTGGATGTCGGCCCCGTCGCTGGGGCGCGTGGTGGAAAAATCGTTGCCCAGGGCCCCCCCGCTGAAGTCGCAGCAAACGAACAATCGCTCACCGGGAAATATCTGTCGGGAGCCAACCGAATTAAAACGCCAGAGAAAAGAAGAGGGAAGACGAAAGGAAAAAAGCAGGAAATCGAGCCGCGGCTTTCGCTACGGGGGGCGACCTTGCACAACTTGCAGGGGGAGGATTTTCATGTGCCGCTGGGGAAATTCGTCTGCGTAACGGGCGTGAGCGGGAGTGGAAAAACGTCGCTCGTTGTCGGAACGCTCGCCAAGGCATTGGCTCGTGATCTCAACGGAGCGGCAGCCAAGCCGGGGCCTTACACGAAGCTCGAAGGGATCCAATTGATTGACCGTTTTGTGGCCGTGGATCAATCTCCCATTGGCAGATCGCCTCGCAGTAATGCGGCGACCTACACAGGTCTGTTCGATGAAATTCGGAAGCTGTTCACAAAAACCAAACTCGCCCGGGCGCGTGGCTACAAGTCGGGTCGGTTCAGTTTTAACGTCAAGGGAGGCCGCTGCGAAGCGTGTCAAGGGCAAGGCTTGCGGAAGATCGAAATGAACTTTCTCCCGGATCTTTATGTGACATGCGAAACCTGTCTCGGAGCCCGATTCAATCGGCAAACACTTGCAGTAAAGTATCAGGGGCATTCGATCGCCGACGTGTTGCGTCAGCCGGTCGAGGCGTCGCTCGAATTGATGGCCAACGTGCCAGCCATCCACGGCCCGCTCGAAGCCCTCTCGGCAGTCGGCCTCGGGTACCTAACCCTCGGCCAGCCGGCGAACACGCTCTCAGGCGGCGAGGCCCAGCGGATCAAGCTCGCAGCCGAATTGGGTTCTTCCCGCAAAGGGAACGGGGGGCACACGCTTTACCTGCTCGACGAACCGACCACCGGCCTCCATGCGGACGACGTCCGACGATTGCTCGGCGTGCTCAATCGTTTGGTCGATGCGGGGAACACGGTGCTTGTCGTCGAACACCACTTGGACGTGATGCGCTGTGCCGACTGGATCATCGACCTTGGCCCCGAAGGCGGAGAAGCAGCGGCCGAAGGTGGCGGCGGGGGCCACATCATTGCAGCCGGTACGCCCGAGGAGGTCGCCCTGTGCGAAACGAGCCACACAGGTCGTTGGCTACGCGAAGCGCTCGCGGAATGAGCGGTGCCATCTTTTTCCTAGCCGCAGGCGGAAGCCGGCGGTCACAGCCCCTCATGGAACCGCCGGCTTCCGCCTACGGCTAAGAAAGAAAAACCATTGGTTACCGCAAGGTTCGGCGTACACGCAAAAAACGGTGCCAGCCAACGGCAACCACCACAAACGCTGCCAGGACCAATGCACCTGCCAGCAGCCCCCCTTCGTTGCCGTGCATGGTGTCAAACTTCCATAGCGTCCCTCCCGAAGCGGCAAGCATCATCGCCGATCGACCGTAGGCGAGCAAAGTACGTTCGTTGGCGAGCAGCGTGCGGCGCAGGGCCAGTTCATCACGAGAGGGAGATTGCAATTCGGGCATTCCAGCAACAAGAGGCAAAAAACGGTTTTATGAGAGGGGGGCACAGCGGCACCAGCTCTGCTAAACTGCCGTGAGAACGCCACTAAGGCAACCCCAACATTTGAAACATCGAAATAATTCTTATGGCGAATGACGATTCTAACCCGTGGCGTGACATGGTCGATCCCGGTTTCGACGAAACGTCCCCCACTCAGGCCGAAGTCGATCATCGACAAGGTTACGACGACCAAGGCAACAAGAAACGCTCCTCATGGGGCTGTTTGTTCTATGGCTGCTTGACGATCGTTCTACTGGGAATTGTGACGATGCTTATCGTCGGCGTCGGCGGCTACTATCTGGTCAAAGGGCAAGTCCAAAAGTACACCGATAAGGAGCCGGTGGCGATTGCAACCATAGAAATGAACGACGAAGAGATCGCTGCTATCGAGGCGAGGCTCGAAGCGTTTGGGGAAATGGTTAGCAACGACGTGCCTAACGACGAATCTGCCGATCAACCGCCGGAAGCGGCGGCGATAGAAAAAAACGCTCCCCCTGATCCTGGCGTAACGGAGCTGGTTCTCACAGCAAAGGAAATCAACGCTTTAATTTCTAAAAAAACTGAACTCAAAGGGCACATTTTCGTGCGGATCGAAAAGGGGCAAATTTCGGGCGATGTTAGTATGCCGACCGACTTCTTGCCGCTGGTTGGAGGGGGGCGGTACTTCAATGCGTCGGCAACGTTCGACGTGTCGCTCGATCCGGCAAAGAATCAAGGCCTGTTAGAAGTCCGGCTCGTCGATGCCAAAGTGAAGGGCCAACCTTTGCCGCAGCAGTTTCTGGATGCCATCGCAAGCGAAAACTTTGCCCAAGACATTTACGACGACCCCAAGATGGCCAAGATGTTAGATCGGTTCGAGAGTTTACGGATCGAAGGAGATCGGTTGATACTAAAAGTACGCCCCTCCTCAGCAGAAGAGATTGCCAAGCAAGAGGCGGAAATCGAAGCCGATGCGATGCCCGTCCCCCCCTCGCAACCCGTACCTCCTTTGCCATAAGAAAAGGCTTCACGTACCAAGCTAAACGCGTTCCAAAACGGTAGCGATACCTTGCCCGACGCCGATGCACATGGTGGCTAGGCCGAACTGGACATTGCGGGCGACCATGGCGTGGACGAGTGTCGTAGCGATCCGTGCGCCACTCGCGCCGAGCGGGTGGCCGATGGCGATGGCTCCGCCGTGGACGTTAACGCGATCTTCGTCCAATTTGAGCATCCGAATACAGGCGAGCGACTGGGCGGCAAACGCTTCGTTGAGTTCGATAAGATCAATATCACCGAGCGCCAGGCCAGCTCGGGCGAGCGCCTTTTTTGTGGCGGGGACGGGGCCCGTCCCCATCACTGCCGGCTCAACCCCCGCGACCGCCGTGGAGCGGATGCGAACCAAGGGGGCGAGCCCCAGTTCCTTGGCCCGTTCTTCGGAAAGGACCAGCATGGCCGAAGCACCATCGCTAAGGGGCGAACTATTGCCAGCGGTCACGGTGCCAACGACCGGCATGAACGCTGGCTTCAAACCGGAGAGCGCTTCGAGGCTCGAATCATGGCGGACACATTGGTCCGCCGTGATAAGTTCTCGATCGCCCGCTTCGTTACGGCCGAAGACCGGGACGATCTCGGCGTGCATCTCACCCGACTCATGCGCCGTGGCCGCCTTCTGGTGGCTCGACAGAGCAAAGGCATCTTGTTCTTCGCGAGAAATGCCCATCGACTGGGCCAAAAACTCTGCCGTCACCCCCATCAGCAGAGCCCCTTTGCTCGTGTGGTGGAGCATTTTGGGGTTGAGGTCAAAACCCAAATCCATCGGATAATGGTGCATGTGCTCCACGCCGCCGATGACGTGGACATCTTCGGCCCCCGCCATGATGGCATGGGCCGCTTGGTTGAGGGCTTGTAAGCTACTGCCACAAAGTCGGTTGACCGTCGCCGCCGCCACGTCCGTCGGCAAGTCGGCCATAAGCGACACAAACCGGGCGACATTGAATCCTTGTTCTCCCTGCTGTTGCACGCACCCCAAGAGAACATCTTCAATCGCCGCCGGATCGATGCCAGTTCGTTCGATCAGCACACGCACCACCTCGGCAGCAAGGTCATCCGCGCGTACCTGACGAAAGATACCTCGATCCGCATGAGCACGACCAATGGGGGTACGAACCGCATCGACGATAACAGGAGTTTTCATCAAAGGTAGAGGGGGAAAGGCCGAAGGGGGAAGAAGTGAACGAGAGAAAACGGTTGCATAAAAAAGAGGCGTGAGTCGTAAAAAGAGGCGTGAGCCGTGGCGTCCTCGCCCACGGAGACTCGCCTCAACCTACCCATAAAACTTTTGTCCTGTTTTAGCATGTTTCAACAACATTTCCGTAGGCTCAAATCGCTTGCCGAGCGAAACAAGTGGCTCCAACCGCTGGACAATTTCCGCTGCCCCAAGCGTATCGGCCCAGTGGAACAAGCCTCCCCGATGCGGCGGAAAGCCAATGCCATAGATGAGCGCCAAATCAACGTCACGCACATCGTCCACAATGCCTTCTTCAACCGCCCGCGTCGCCTCGACCAACATCGGCAACAAGAGACGGTCTGTCATGGAGACCTCTGCCGATGCCTTGCCCTTCTCCCTTGCTTCTTCTTCCTTAACAAAAGAGGCCGCCTCCTCGCTTGGCACGGGGCGAGGCGGCTTGCCTCGCTTCGCGGGGGGGTAATCATAAAACCCTTTGCCATTCTTTTGGCCCCGACGCTCCGCTTCTACCAATCGCTCAAGAATCGGGGCTGCCACAACACGGTCGGCGAACGCCTCCAGCATCACCCGCCCAGCATGGACACACGTATCAAGCCCCACCACGTCGGATAATTCTAAGGGCCCCATCGGCATTCCAAATGCCTTGGCCGTTTTGTCGATTTTCTTGAAGGGAACCCCTTCGTTGGCCAACAGCGCCGCCTCGTTCATGTAGGGAAGCAACAGCCGGTTGACTAAAAAACCGGGCCCATCGTTCACCGTGACGGGCGTCTTGCCCAAACGGCGGGCGTAGGCGGTCATCGCTTCGACCGTGGCATCGCTCGTTTTTTCGCCCCGAATCACTTCCACCAACGGCATTTTTCGGACCGGATTGAAAAAATGCAGGCCACAGAACCGGTCGGGGCGTTTGAGTCCTTCGGCGAGCGTCGTAATAGGGATGGTCGAAGTATTGCTACAAAGGATCGTCGACTCCGCGGCATGGGGTTCCAACTCGGCGAAGAGTTTTTTCTTGATACTAGCGTTCTCGATAATCGCTTCAATCACCACGTCGGCCTTGGCAAGCCGTGTCGCATCGGTCTCGCCATCGATCCTCGTTGCCCGTTCGATCGCCAAATCAGCATCGGTCGATCGGGTCGCTTTGTTGAACGAAGCCTCACGAATCACCTCTCCGATGCCCGCGGCAAGAGCTTCTTCACGAGCATCGCTAAGCAAGACGCGAATCCCTCGTTTCAAGTTGGCTGCTGCAATTCCCTGCCCCATAATTCCGGCACCAATCACCGCCGCTTTCTTTATTTTTTGCCCGCCGCTTGGCGAAGCCCCACTGCTCTTCTTTGCTCGATCGGTTAAGAAAAAGACATTCAGCAGCGCCCGATTCACCGGCGAACCAAACAGGGGCGCAAACGCTTCCGACTCGGCTTGGCAAGCTTCCGCCAAATCAAGCTGCGATGCTTCTAGCATCAATTCCAACGCTGCCATCGGTGCCGGATAAAAGCCTTTGGTCTTTTGTTGGATCATGGCACTGGCCGTGGCGCCAAGGAAACCAAGCTCTGTTTCGCTCATCGCAATCGGTTGGGACCATCGCTTGCGGTCACGCTTCCATTGGCCCGAGGATCGCTCCGCTTCGATCATCCGGAGGGCCGCTCGAATGAGGGGCGAATCCGTTGTCTCCCCCCCGCTTAAAGGGTTTCCGACCTCAACCACATCTTCCGCTAAGCCCAACTTGTACGCTTCGCGCGCACCGATGTTCTCGCCACCGGTTATCAATTCCACGGCATTCGACAGGCCAATCATTCGTGACGTTCGGGCCGTTCCCCCCCAGCCGGGGAAGAGGCCCAGCTTGACTTCAGGAAAACCCAATTGCGTCTTCGGCGTATCGGCAAGAATACGGCGATCGCACCAAACGGCCAGTTCTGCCCCGCCGCCGACGCAGACGCCATCAATAGCCGCAATCGTGAGGTAATCCGAAGTCGACAAACGCGCAAGCAATTTTTGTCCGCGACGACTGATGGCAATCACCTCGTCGCTCGGCTGCCCTAAGCCAGCAACGAACTCCGTGAGGTCTGCCCCCGCGATAAAGACGCCCGGCTTTGCCGAAACGATCACCAGGCCGACAACGTCCTTTTCCGCATCAATTTCGTTGAGTCGATTCTCGATCTCTTGGAGCCTAGAAGCCGAGAGCAAGTTGGCTGACTTGCCGGGCTGGTCGAGCGTGAGGATCGCGACACGCCCCTCGGGGTTCTTTCCCGCAGCCCCCTCCCCGCCCATCGAAACGCCCGTCGAGACCCAGTCGAGTCGAGTCGCGGCCTCTGCCGAATTGGTTGCGTTCTGTACCATCCGCCCCTTCCTCTCGATTGCCTAGCAAAATTGGATAGGCTCTTAACTTTTGTGAGCCCGTCTGTTTAGAATCGTACCTTTCTCCGCTCTCTACGGGCAGGCCGACTTTGAACTCTTGCGCCGATCCTCCTCCTTTCGATGCCCCTTCGCTAGAGCCTCACAAAGTCGATTGGCGGTTGATCGTTGTGTTATTGGGGGTGCTCGCGCTCGTGGCGTTTTGTCGTCCTGCGAGACAACACCATGGCGGGGGCAGGCCCGTGCTACTTACGGGAGAGGGCTCCCAGGGGTTCGTAACGCTTGAACTGAAGCCCACCGAAGACCAGCCGCCCCTGGGCTCGGCAACGACGGAGATCCCCTGGCAGGCGGGGATGACGGTCTACGATGCGACGCTCCAGGCGGGGAGGACAAAGCCAAAGGATTGGCAAAGCCGATGGCAGGGAACGGGGGAAATGGTTTTTTTGCTCGAATTGGGCCGAATCACCAATCAAGGAGCCGATGGACTCAACTGGCTCTTTGAGATCAACGAAAAGCGAATCGACCGAGGCGCAGGGGCCCAAACCCTTGAATCGGGCGATCGCCTTCTCTGGAAAATGGGAAAATACGAGTGATTTTCTTTTTTTAGCCCCGCGTCACCTTTGATTAGCCTCGGGTCACTGACCCGGGGCTAAATGGTCACCACTACCCCGGGGCATAATGGCCCGGCGCAATTCTGCTCTCTCGTTTTGCTGGCAAATTTTGCTATTCTGGTCCGTTGCTGATCTCCCATCACCCCATCTACGCCGTCCGGGTCCTTTCTATGCCAACCGATCGTAACCGCCTTGTTGATGCCGCCGTTTTCTGCCTCTTGGTCGCGATTGGTGTTGCTGGGCGCTGGGGACAGCCCGAGTACTGCGTCACCCCGATTGCCGCGATTGGCCTCTTCGCCGGCTACTACTTCGGACGCGTCGGCATCGGCCTGCTGGTACCGTTGGTCGCGATGGCCGTTTCGGATTGGGCGTTGCCCAGCTATGAGTACCTTGCCGTACACGTCGCCGTTTATGGGGCGATGGCTGCCCCTGCCTTGCTGGGCCGCCTGATGCGACGGCCGATTGGTTCACGATTGGCGGGAGCCGCTCGGCTGGCGACTTGTGCCGCTGCCCCGGCACTCTTGTTCTTCTTCACCACCAATACCACCCTCTGGCTAGTCGGCTCGCTCTACGAGAAGACGCCTACGGGCCTCGCTCAGTGCTACACGGCTGCGATCCCCTTCCTACGGCAAATGGTGGCGGGTGATTGGGCCTACACCGCTTTGCTCTTCGGAGCCGCCCTGGCGGTGGGCTCTTATTCACTCACCGGCTTACCGTCGAACTCCGGCAGTCGCTCTGCCGAGCAATTGACGCAGGGCTAACCATGACAGGGGCCCCGCAACAGGGCTAGCCGCGATAGGGGGCTAAAGGCCAAGGTCGTCGGCATCCGCTTGGGCATCGCCGTCGCCGGTTGCCTCGGCAATGGCGTCGGCCATTCTCTTGATCGAGTCGGCAACATTCAGATCGATCATCTCTTTGTCGATGATATCGCGTATCACTTGGCCGAGCGCTTGGTCGATGGCGGCTAGCCTTTCTTGGTCGGGGCCCTTCGCCTGGGCAGCGACGGCCTGAATCCCCTTCTGGAGGTTGGTGAACAGCGCCAGGACTTCTCTCCGTTCCATGACGAGTCGCCCTTCTTCCTCACGGTAACGTCGGGCTGTCTTTTTGCGGCTTGGGCTCGTGCTCCGGTTCCGTCCGCCACGAAGTTGTAGTTCCTCAAACTCCTCTGCCGAGGCACGCTCCGCCTCTCCAACACTAGAAGTGAGCGAGAGGATCGCCTTGATTACCGAGGTCGCCCTAATACTTCCAGGCTCAGCTTTCAGCTCCTTTAACATTCCAGCCATAGCAACGCGCGTCTCGGTCGCAATCCTCTCGTCCGCCACACGTTTGCCGATCGCCTTAAAATACGCCCCGTTGGGGCCTGCCGTCCCAAGGTTTGCCAGGGCACGACTCGCCTTCCGATAGATCCAGTCGCGAACGTCCTTGTCGTACTCCCCTGCCAGTTTGTCCGTGGTCACCAAACGCCCTAACGTTTTGACCGTTAAGGCTTGGTTCTGCTTCGGCAGCTTAGAATAAAATCGCGTATGCCTTTCTAAACCGACCAGTGCTGTTGCCAGCATGAACTGCGGAATCCTAGCCTCTCTCCCGGCTGTAGAAATCACTCTACAAAGCAACTCGTTCGCCTCGGCGTCGGGCGTGGGCTCGCCACTCTCGCCGGTATAGACGCTATCAAGCTGGCCGAGTATCAGAAGCGCATTGAGCTTGACGGAGGGATGGTAACCCCTCTTAAACACAATTCGCTTTGCAAACTCCTTGGCTTTACCGCTAAGGTAAGTCTGCGTTGCCCCATTGGCCGGATAGAGGAATTGCTTAAAAAGCTCGACACGTTTCTTTTCGATCTTACCGAGCGCCTCCGGCGTACTTTGCGTCATCGAGGGAAAGAAGTATTCCTCGAAATACGCCTGAAAGGCTTGCCGGGCGGCAGGGTCTGGCGAAGGGTTTTTAACGAAGCGTTTGGCGATCGCTCCCTGCCGCGACAGGCTTTTATTGACCTCGTCCGAACGGTAGGACTGAGCAAAGGCTAAGTCGGTAGCCGACAACGTGATTGCTGTCATCGTAAACGCGAGAATCGAACAACGAATCAAACGAAAGCAGGGCAGCATCGCCAGGGGGCTCCAGAGCGTGTGTGGGGGGCATAAATGGGGCTGAGGAGCATTCACGGCTCCGATCTCTCCCTATCTTAACCACCCACACTAGCTACATTCCGAGTAAAGTGTCAAGTTTCGGCCTGTTCCCTCTCTGGGAGAACGGCAAAGTAGAAGAAATAATCGATTCCGTTTTTAGCCGCAGAGAACGCAGAGGACTCCGAGGTACTGAAATGCAAGGCTTCTCCGTGATTTCGGTAGCTTGGTTTTTTCCGTAGAAAAAGACTTTGCCGTTCTCCTCTAGCCGCAGGCGGAAGCCGCGGCCCCGCCTTGAAAAACCGCGGCTTCCGCCTGCGGCTACCATCGCTCTTACGAAAATACGCCCCGTCGGAGACGGGGCAGATTTTGTTTTTCAATCGATAAAGAACTCAAATCGACGGAAGTGAAGATGCTCTATCTTGAGCTGGGACACCCCCCGACGCAGACGTAAGAGCATCCGCAGTTTAAGTCGGCTGAGGCTCGGTTCTTGGAAATCGTGCGTATCACTCAGGCGGATTGCGGTAAGAATCGTATCACGAACGCGGCTTTGGTGGCGAGCAAGCAGGGCTGCGAAATCCTTTTCATTTTCCGGTGCGACGGAGGCGTAAAGCGAGAAACTAATCCGCGTTTTAGCATTCTCCGATTCATGGCGATCGCGAATAAAGAATTCGCCCAGCAGAAGGCCGACAGGCCCCTCTTTTTTCGCTACCTCTTTGTCCTCTTCAAGCTGAGCTGTCTTGGGCGAGGCATTGGGCTTTGCCAAGACGGGCTGCGCCCCCATCGCCACGCTGAGGCCAAGCAAAAGGGCCAACGCACGTAATCCGGAAAAAATACGATAAAAGACTTGTTGTTGCATCAGAGAGGATCAATCACTTTGTGAGGAATTGCCATTCGTCGTACCACCGTACCGCCCAAGAGTGGCTGGATGGCATCGAGTAAATGCGCTTTGAGTGTGGACCATTCCGACTCCAAAATATCGTCGCGCGACGTGTTACGACAGACACGCATCACCTCGTCACGAATTTTGCCAGCGTGCCGTTTCATGAGATGCCGTACACTCGCTTCGTGCTTTGGCAGCACGACGGCGACGAGCTTAAAATCAAGCTGGATCAGATTGTCGATCTCGATCTTCTCAGCCGAATCGTCAAGAACCAAGGGAATGGGGACAACAAATCGGCCTATCTCAATCTCTACTAACTCCTCCCGAGACGGCAGACGACTAATTTCATCAAACGCATTCGTTCCCTTTTCTGAGGAGCCGCACCCCGGGAGCAACAGCGCAATACACACGATTATTGATGTCTGCGCTAGCAACTTTACTCTCCGTATCTCCATCTGTCGGCTAAAACCGGCCTTCCGATGGTCGGCCTGCCGCTTGGCTCGCGCAGGACTTAATAAGTGCTTACACCAAAATCTCCCTGAAGGCATCCGGTGGCCCGAAGTACCGGGTGATTTGGGGACATGCCGTAAGCAGCCAGTACGGGACACACCGAGAGCGGGTTGTCGATCGACCGATGGTAAGGTGGGGTGATTCATAGGGCGGGCTTATCCACCACAAGCCTATCTCTCAATTCCTGCCGCGGCGGGACGCCAGTTATGACGTAGAGTTGCTACAACGGCTCAGTAGCAGCCGATCAGTTTCGATCCCATCGATTGCAACGGTAATTCCGGCGGTCCCGCCGCCCCTCCTGCGATGACGCAATCCACAAGCCACTACCGACGGACCACGATAGGCGTCGCCTGCTGGGCCGCTATGGGCTTTTTCACGGGTTGTTACGACAGCGAACTGCTCATTCAACGCGCCCAAGACAAAGCGATCCGCGCTCGTCTGGAAGAGATCGATCTAGGGACCTTTCGGGTCACCTTACCACGAAATCCGATCACTTCGGACATGACGGAAATCGATGTACACATGTTTGGGCAAATGCCCCACTACAAAATCCCTGATGCGGAGCAAGAGCTAGAAGAGAAGGCCTATCTACTACAAGACCGAACGCTTGCCAAACTGCGTGAATTCGACCAACGGGACTTGGTCGATCCGGATCTAAAAAAACTACGCGCCGAACTTTTGGCAACGGTCAACAGCGTGCTTGACGAACCGGCAGTCGATTCGGTCGGTTTTTACAGTATGCGATTCATTCGCCATTAGCAGCCTGCCCGAAAAATAGGGCTGGCTCCGAGCCCATGCAAGAAAACCTCGGACTTTAGCGTCCCCTGTGTGGAGGACCGCCTCGTCGGCCTGAGTCACCACGCCACATCCTCTCTAACTGCCGTAGCCCCATTCGATCGTCGGCCATCTTCTCACGTAGTTTTTGTTGCATTTGGTCCGCCGGCAGGGCGAGGAGTACCCGCTGCTCCTCACCAGATAATTCCGCGAAGAATTGCTTCGCATCGCTCGGACGTGCCGGGGCAGCCGATTCGATCAATTGGGTACGAAGTAATTTCGCCCGGCGGGGCGGAGCCAACTTCTTGATCGGTTCTCGCAAACGCTCCGGCAGCCCCTTAATAAGCTCCGCTTCCCAAACGGGCCACAGTTCCTTTACTACACGTCCTCCAACCTTTTGGTGCTCCGGTCTTTTAGGATAGTCTCTTAGTTTTTTCGACTGCGGTGAGTGGTTTCCCCACGGTCCCTCGCGAGCCATCCCGTTCGCTGCAAGGAACAAGATTCCTTCTGGATGCTGACGAAGTCGCTCGGCCCGATGCCCCACAGGCCTTCCTCTCTGAGAGCTATGATTCTGCAACCGTTCGATCCATCGATCCACCACAGCTTGTACGGAGGGTGTGGCAGCCAGTGCCAGGACAACTTCTCGGAAATGGGCCTGTTCCGCAGCGCTTAGTTGTACAAGGGCCTCTTCGCTCCAAGCCCGCCACTTACGGCGCAGTTCCACGATCCGTTCCTCTGGTGGCAGGGCCAGAATCGCCGCTTGTTCGCCCGCCGACTGCGTCGAAACAAGTGTGTGGTAAGCGAGGGCCGTCCGGCGCAACTCCGTGCCATCCTCCGCCAACCTCAACTCGGCGTCCAATTCGCGCAGCCGGCGAGCGCTATGCGGCGAAAGAGACCGGAACGCGGTCGCTTTTCCTGCAAGCTCTTCTCGCTCGGCCGGCGATAGCTGGGCAATCCACTCAGCTCGCATCGCAGGGGACGCCTCGGTTAGCCATTCCCAGGTCTCCACTTCTTGGACTAAGGGTCTGTCCCCGGACTGCTCAGACGGCGTCTGGTGGTCCGAAGTACCTGAAGGTTGGGGGACGTGCTGCAAGTCCCAACCTTCGATCGAAGCAACCAGCCGAGGGGTTTTCTTGCGTACTTGTCGGAGAAAATCCAAACTATCCATCTGCCTAAGCACGGCTGCCTGCTGGATCACCGGCAAGTCCACCAAAAGCTGCCGATCGACGCGCGACGCCACGCCACGCACCACCCCAAACGCCAGCACGGCTGCGGAAAGCGCCATCAGTGTGGTCCTCCCGCCTTGCCGCCGGCGTACCACGGGCAGGGCAGCCGTCTGGGCCGCCACATCACGCCCGGCAACGGTTGCGATCATCGCAACGGTGCTTCCAGAAAAAACGGGGGTGGCGGAAGGACGTGGGGCAAAATCCAAAAGACTCCACACACGGTCGAACTGCCCTAATTCCTCTCGTAACTCGGCGTCGGCCGCCAACTGTTCTTCAACCGCTTCGCTCTGCTCCGCTGTGAGTTCGCCATCAAGGTAGGCGACCAGCCGCTCGCTCTGAAGGTTGGTTTTTTCCGAATCGATCATCACGCATCCTCCCCTTCGATCCAATTCGACGATTCGCTTCCGCCGAACGAATCGAGCGCCGCCGTACTCGCCAGCCCTTCCATCACCTCCCCGCGTTCAAGAAACGGACCGAGCGCCGTACGAAGATTCTCACGCGCTCGGGCGATCAACGATTTGACCGCTTGAGGTTGCATCCCCATCACTTCGCCAATCTCGGCATAATCAAGATGCTCAAACTTGGCGAGTGTCACTGCAAGCCGTTGTCGGTCATTCAGCGAGGCGATGGCCGCATGGACCGCTTTACGTAGCTCGGTCTTTTCCGCTTGACGCGTCGGCATGGCAGCGCTCTCCGCTGCCGGATGCAAAGAGACGACGCCCGTCTCGCTCGGCGTCGCCAAGGGCATCGCTGTCTCTTTCCGTCGCGACTTCGATCGCAACGCATTGAGCGCCACGTTGTTCGCGATTTTGAACAGCCACGTCGAAAACTTCGCACTCGGTTCGTACCGCTTCCGTGCCCGATAGACCCGAAGAAAAACCTCTTGGGCCAGGTCCTCCGCTTGGTCGCGGCTGTGTGCCTGATAGGCGAGGACGGATAGCAAACGGTCTTGATGCCGCTCGACCAATTGCCCGAACGCCTCCGCATCGTCTTGGTCGCGAACGCGCAGCATGAGCCGCACATCCGGATCGGACTCGGTGTAACGCAGAAGGGTGCTATTGCTCGCCCCCAAAACAGGGCTCCACGGCATGAGGATAGAAAGAAATAGGTCGTACCTCTCAGTTTAGACCGACGGCAAGGGGCTCACCAACCTCTAACCCCGCAGGCTGGCACCGGTAACGAAGAATCGGCGACGGCCCCCCCCAAGTTCATGCCCGTGCGCGCCTTGCTATCACGAAACAAGTTTTTTTCTTGTGTTTGTAGAAATCGCTCTTGCTGAGATTCTACGGGGCCCCTATTGTCCCGGCCATGCGAGTCGAAGGGCTCGTTGAAAACAAACACGAATGAGGTGAAGCGAACAACAAAACACGTGGTGGAACGCCGGTTGTAAAAAACTGGTGTTTCGCAAAGCGGTTGGTCTTGGCACGGAAGCTGGCCGCCGCTATTGCTACTCCCCCCGACGTACGCCAGTTTCCCGATCCCCCCCCTTTCGGTTGACTGACGCCACGTCCAATCGCTCCCGGAAAAGCTGCTACGTCCTCTGCCCCCCTGGGACGGGTTCTTTTTCGGGAGCTTTTTTTGCGCGCCCCTCTTTCTTAGCCCCGGGTCACTGACCCGGGACTAACGGTCAGTAACCCCGGACGAAGTGCAATAGTTCGCGTTGCCGCTTTTGGATGGGATCGCTAAACTCGAATGGCCCCCCAAACCTCTCCCCCCGGCAAACGTCAAGGAAGACGAGCCCATGAGCGCTGCTTCGATAAAAAAGGGAGCGACGACGACGTCGATGCCACCCGCCCTAATACCGGCCCTATCCCCTGGCGAGCGTCTGCGCGCCGCCCGCGAAGTGCTTCGTCTCGAAGCGGTTGCCTTGTGGCAAGTTTCGCAAAAACTAGGGGAGGAGTTCGACGACGCCCTCAATCTCCTTTTCCACTGCGAAGGGGCCGTGATTGTCACCGGCATGGGCAAGGCGGGCCACATCGGCCAGAAAATTGCCGCCACGCTCGCTTCAACCGGTGCGACAAGCCACTTTCTCCATCCGGCCGAAGCATTCCATGGCGATCTCGGACGTGTACGGCAAGGCGATGTTATTTTGATGCTCTCCCAAAGTGGGGAGACCTCCGAAGTGCTTCAGCTTTTGCCCAGCTTGCGTGAATTGGGGGCTCCGATCCTTGCGATCACCTCCAGCAGCCAGAGCACCGTCGGGCAGTCGGCTGAGGTGGTGTTGGCACTAGGGGATTTGAACGAAGCCTGTTCGCTCGGCTTGGCACCCAGCACTTCGACCACTGCCATGCTCGCCCTAGGCGACGCGCTTGCGCTGGTCCTCAGTTCGATGCGAGGCTTCCAAGCCGAAGATTTTGCTCGCTTTCACCCAGGGGGTTCTCTTGGGCGAAAGCTCATGCACGTGAACGAAGCGATGCGGCCCCTGGCAGAATGCCGTGTTGCCAACGAAACCCATACGGTACGGGAAGTGATCGTCGGCTGCGGCAAGCCGGGGCGGCGGACCGGGGCCGTGATGCTAACCGACGCCACCGGCAAATTGACCGGCCTGTTTACCGATAGCGACCTGGCCCGGCTTTTTGAGCAACATGACGAAGCGGCTCTCGATGGTCCGATTGCCAACTTGATGGTCTCAAGACCAACCACCATCGCCTCCGGTGCACGGATGAGCGAAGCGGTCCGAGTCCTTGCCGACCGAAAGTTCAGCGAACTCCCTGTGGTCGATGCCGACGGCAAACCGCTCGGCCTGATCGACGTGACCGATATCGTTTCACTAAAAACTAGCGATGAAACTCCCGCAAGTAAAAAATCGACGCATCCACCCAAGGTCCGAATCTTCCCCGGCGAAGATGTCTTCGCTGCCGGATAAAACGACTGCAAAACAATCGGGACCACGACGGAACTACGGAAAAAGTTCATTGTGGGAGGTGTCTTCGACGCCGAGAACACCCCGCAATCCCATTAGAGCAGACGACACCGTGTATCGGCGTCAGGGACGCCCCCGTGGTTCATATTTATGTCTCTTAACGAACTAGCATCGCAGATTGAGTTGCTCTTATCCGATGTGGATGGAGTGATGACCGACGGGGGTTTGTCGTTTGATGAGAATGGCATAGAGAGCAAGACGTTTAGCGTGCGGGACGGTTTAGGGATTAAGCTGTGGGCGCGGGTAGGTGGCA
>JAJRUA010000200.1 GCA_024278035.1 Planctomycetota bacterium
GAGTGCAAAGCCGACCTGAGCCCTTGGTGAGTATTGAGGCACAAAGCGATACTCGATCTTGATATCGAAACCCTCTCGACGGACCGACAGCAATTGAACTCGATGGGAACTCACATGGGAAAAGAAGACTAAACGGGTCTCCTCGGTTGCGGGGAGGGGTCCAAAGGGCTCTCGACCACAAATGGCTCTCGTCGCCCAATGAAAACCATAATTGGGTCTTCCTGGGACGGCGTATCCAGGAAACCGAGTGGAGGGCTTGTGCATTAGCGCTCGAATGATGCGGTCCAATTGCGAGGGGCGAGGTGGCACGTGGGTCGTATCGACCTTTACGATTTCATGGATATCCTGAGTTCCCGGCATGTCGAGCGCCCAAACCTGATCGAGCGGGATTTCAACCACCGTTTCCTCCGCAGCACACGGGCCGGCCAGCAACAGCAAGACAACAATCAAGGGAAGGATTTTCATAACCGTCAACCTACCGGAACAACGTGGACTGTCAACGAATTGCCAGAGCTAGCTATTAAGAAGGCGGGGGCCCGCAGAGGTAGGGTCCGCTGTGCGGACCATTGAATTGAGGGTTAGGTTAAACGATTGGTCCGCACAGCGGACCCTACTTGGCTGGGCAATTATCACCGCGTTCATCGTCGGCCTCGGCGTGATTTACTTCCTACGGTTCCAAACCGGCAAATGGAAGACAATGCGTGTCATTGAAACGACTGTCTGAATTAGGAATCGCGGGTTACCCGGCTTGCGCAAAGGCCCAACCTCCTTTTTCATCCGTGTCATTCGTAATTTTTATCCCCCGTCTTTCGCAGTTCCCAATTTCTCTCGTCCCCTACGGACAAGCTTCCGGAGTTCATCCGGCTTGGTGACGGCGCTCCATTCTTCACGGGCCAGTTCGGCCAAGCCGCCCGGTGGGGGAGTCATTTCACACCGATAGTACCGCTTGAAAACGCGGCCGATCCATTGTGTCATCAGCGCTTGGACCGCTCCCTGAAGCAGGCCGCCAGCGACCCAGCCGATGCCGGGAACCGTTTTAAGAAGCGACGCTACCGCCGTCCCCAGGGCGGGAGTAACAACCGACGCACCGAGCATCGCGATGAGATTTTTGCCGAGCTGCCCGAGCATTTCGACCACCGTGTCGGCATCGACCTTCTGTTTATAAATGCCCGCCAGATCAAGCACCATCTTCACCGTCACGGCACTCCCGCCCGCAATATCGAGCAAGGGAATCGGATTCGCCGCCGCTACGCCTGCCGCGGCCCACATGTAGCGATCAATAAGGCGATCCGCTTCGCGATCGAGTTCTTCGAGCACCCGTTCTTTCGCACCATCCACAAGGCCCCGCGATTGCATGAGCAGGTTCGCCAGTAGCAAATCTCCCCCTTCGCTTCGGACGACATCCATCAAACGCTCTGCTAGCGACGAGATATCGGGCGGCACTTCGATCTCGCCACGTTCTTCGGTTCCATCCACCGCGACACGCACCACGGGGCGCACCGTAGGACGCGACCGGACCGACACGACATCGACTTCGCGAATGAAAGCGGCCGTTTGCTCACGGATTTGGCCCAGCAGTTCATCGCGCTGCTGGGGGTCGTACCAATCTTCTTTGTTAAGACAAAGAACGATCCGTTTTTCCATCTTGGCAAGAAGCTGTAGCAAATCGTGTTCGTACGCCTTGATGGGCCCATCGACAACAAACAGCACAAGATCGGCATCCTTGGCCGCCTCGGCAGCGATTGCCGCTCGCCCTTCGCCTTGCACTTCGGCCAGGCCCGGCGTATCGACAAGCGCTACACTGTCCGAGTCTGGCCACGGCACGCGCTGCTCTGCGACGGTCGTTCCGCCCACCACGTCAGAGCGAAACACTTCACGACCCGCCAGGGCGTTGAGCAGCGAACTTTTGCCGCTAGAGATGGTACCGAAGGCGACAATTTCTAATTGGCGAGAGACGCGTTTCGCTTCCAGTTGGGCGATTGCCTGTTCGATCTCGGCACGTAGGCGTGGCCGAGCATCCACGCCCAGGGCGTACTCCCGGCTGGCGTCGATATTCTCGCCAAGCTCTGTCGCCAGATCACGCCCCGACATGGCGCTCGGGTTTTTGGCCCGCCGATTGGCACTTCGATTCTTAGCGACCGTATTGCGCCACAATCGCCCAAGCCCCCAGCAGCAAAGGCCCAACAGCAGCAATCCGCCTGCCGAAACTAAGACCAAGTAAAAAGTGCCCACCCAGGGGCTCCATTCCATGGCCGCGTTGTATTGGGCCACCACCCGAGGCGGAATCGTAACCAAACCATAACCGACCGCCACCAGGGCGACGATCAGCAGGACTCCACGGCTAGGTTTGCGAGGGAACAAGTGGCGAGGGGGAAGAAAGAGGGGAGAAACGGGAAGGGGTTCGTCGTTTGATGCGGTTTTATTGTACTCGAAATTCGTCGGCGAGCCGCGAGCGTCAGCGACCGGAGAGAATCCAAGGTCGATGATGCTTCTGGGCAAAGCATCCGCTGCAAAAAAATCCGGTCGCTGACGCTCGCGGCTCGCCTAACCTACGCCTAGGGCATTCCCCAACGGCGACGGAGCCACCATTCGCTTGA
Source organism: Planctomycetota bacterium (assembly GCA_024278035.1). The sequence continues at coordinate 2,598 of JAJRUA010000200.1, forward strand.
CATGAGACCGACCAACAATAGTAAAAAGGGCCAGGTATCCCATGGCGTGAACTTCGAGACGATCTCTTGCTTCTGCTGAGGTTCACGATCGGCCATTTCCTCTAGCAGGCGGGGTAATTCTTCAGGGGCCAGCAGGCGTCCGCCCGCGTCGCGTGTTGTCTCGGCAAGGCGCGCAAGCGTGTCGGGCTCGGCGGCAGGACGGTCGAGTTCCAAATCGATGCGTGGCACCAAAAACCGTGACCGCGCTGTGCCAAGCAGCCGGTCGTCAGCATAGGCTTTAACGCTTAGGAGATAGTCGCCCGCTTCGTGGGTCTCGCGCAGGGCGGTGGTAGTTCGGATGCGTCCCCCGCTGAGCGGCAGGTCTTTGGTTTGCCCTGAAGGCAACGTCACCGTTGCTTCGTAACGAACCGTTTCCGCTTGCGATGTTGGGTCTTCCGGCAAATGCACCCCAGCAGCGATATCAAGCGATGCCCCTGGGGCAACGCGGCGGCCTCCGAGTTCAATGTAAACGGGCTCTCCCGAGGTGTCATCTTTCTTGGCAAGCCAAAGGATCACTTGCCGCCAGAATCGTCGGTGGGCCTCCCCTTCACCTGCTAGAACCCAACGCCAAGTCGTGTCGCCCGCTAGCGCCAAAACACGCCCCGCGCCTGGCTGGCCCGCCACGATCAGTGGAACGCCCGGCTTGGCCGATTCACTCGAAGATTCTGCCAAGACCACGGCGTTTGGCTTGAGCCGTGAACGTTCTAACCGGTTCGCTCCATCAAGTGGCGGAAGGGTGAGCCACGCCTTGAGAGGGTCGCGGCTGCCAAGCTGCATAATCGGGTGGCGAAGACCCAGCGGCTTCGTGGGGACGATTCGCAACGGACCGGCATGGTGCACGTCCTCACGAATCGGCTGCCCAAACGCTTGTCGTTCGGCTCGTCCCAGATCAATCGGCAACAGGTCCGCCAGCGCTGTCGCCCGATAGCCGCCCGGCCCAAAACTGTGGCGACCGCCGATCATCGCCAGTCCAACGCCCCGATCAACCAACTGTGCCAAACGCCGCCAGCTCCGCTGATCGACGCCGAGCGAATCCAAATTGTCGAGCACCACGACATCCACCCTGCCGGGCCGCAGTTCATCGTCGATTTTTCGCGATGGTTGTCGGTAGTTGAAGGCAAGACGTTTCACCACCACGTCCGGCGAAGTTGCCAGCGAGGCTCGAACAAACCGTTGCTCTAAGCCGGGGGCCCCGCCAACGCGACTTGCCCCGGCAAGGTAAAGGACACGAATCCCTCCTTCGCGCACGGTGACGAACGTGCTCGCTTCGTTGTTACCGGTGAGGGTTTCCCCCTCAAGCGAATCGACGAGGAGCGTGAGCTTCCATTCGCCAGCAGCGGTCGGGGTGTGGGTCAGATCCAGGGGATAAACGCTTACGCCAGGCCGGGTCACGATGCGATGGCGATCGACCACGTCGGCCCCGTCCTCAGCATTCTCCCATAACAGTCGGACCTCCACCTGTCGGTTCGGAAATCCATCGACACGCAATCGGGCAGCCACAGAGAGCGGCGTTCCTGCAAACGCCCGATCGCTCACGCCCAGGTCCTCAATCGCCAGGTCCGCTTGGTCTGCGGTGAGTCGATCACCCAAGGGGAAAACAAAGAGCGGCGTCCCCTCGGTCCGTAATCGACGTGCTACGGCAAGGGGCGACAAATCACGGGGCGGTACGGCACGCTGCGCTCCGTCGCTCAAAAGCACGACGCCCATGAGGCGCCCACTTCCCTCTTCCGTAAATAAATCGGCAAGCGATTGGCCGAGGGCCGTCTCTTTGCCCGTTGGTTCCTTCGGCAGTGCCATGCGTCCCGCGGTATCGATCACGAGGGGGGCAATTCCTTTGGTAAACGTGTAGGCCTGAATCGACTGTCGTGCCGCAAGCCGTGCGATGGCCGGCTGGCTTGCTTCCAGTTCCCGACGAACACTCGCCCAGCGTGACTCACCATTGAGCGAATCTTCGACCGACATGCTCCGTGAAGCGTCGATCATCACGAGCAGTTTTTCAGGCAGCGGCTCCGAACGGACCGAGATCAGCATCGGCCGTAACCAAGCAATGAGCAGCAACAGGGTCGCCGCTAGTCGCAGAGCGAGCAACTTCCGTTGCTGAGAGGGGGAAAGCCCCGCAACACGTGGCGAAACCAAGAACGGCAGCAGCAAAAGGGCCACCGCGACAACCGTCGCGAGCCCATAGCCACCGATAGGATCCACTTGCCACTGCATGAACGCGATTTCCTTTTTTTTATCCGCGTTGATCCGCTAAATCCGCCCAGTATTGCTACACTGCTCCGCGTCTAACTCGTCTTAGCTTTCCTTTTGTGTCGATCGATCCGTACGGTAAAACCGGTTGGCCAGAATCCCTTCCGCGGCAAACGCTAGGGTGACGGCGAACAGAACCCAACCGTACAGTTCATGGCCAACGCGGCCCAGGTTGATTGATCGAGATAGTTCCTCCCGGTCGCGAATGAGGGCAATACGCTCTTCGCCCAAAGCGTCTTGGAGATCGGCAAACACCATGCGATCGAGCCGTCCGATGAGAGGGTTGGCGTTGATGGCAAACTGTCGATCGATTCGCGCGGTGGGACTACCTGCTGAAAGGGTGTAGTTGCCCGGTGTGTCGGCAAGGCCGATGGACAGTTCGTTCGCTCCTGGAGGAATCGATTGTCGAAGGGCTTCGCCTTGGGGGGTGCGAAGTACGAACCCGGCAAGGTTGGCCCCAGGCGGAATCGGGGCGGTCACCGTGTCGCCCGCCCGGTAGTTGAGCGGAGCCGCCTGCCAACCGGTCAGGTAGCTGGCCAACGAATCGGCAAGCAGAATGAACGGCCAAGGGTCTTCGCCCGTCGGCAGCAGATTCCATGGCATGGTGCTTTCGTTGCCGGAATCAATTCGGTCAGAAAGAGGGGTGGTCATCATCAACACCCGGCCCCGACCGACGGCCTGTTCGAGGATCGCTGCCCCCCCGTCGGCAAAGGTCGCCACAATCGCGGCTCCTTCATGGACCGACTCCAATTCCCATCGCTGAAAAACGGGGAACGCCCGCCAAGGGATCGCCTCCGCATAGTCGGCCAGTTGGGCAATCGCAGGATGCGTGTAACGGGTCGGCCTCAAGTAAGTCTCTTCATGCGAGCGCCAGCGAAGCGTTGCCGGCAGTAGCGATTGCGCCCCGGCGGTGTTCATTCCATCGAGCGTCGCCCGTCTGCCCAGAAAGAGGCCAACCGCCCCGCCTGCGGAGGCGTAATCGGTCAAATCTCGCCATTTCTTTGCGCTGAGCGGAGGCGGATCGAGCAATAACACCGCTTCATAATCCGTGAAGCGGCCCTGGTTCCAATCATCGTCATCAAACCGAACCGTCTTAGTGGCAAACCGTGACGTAATCCCTGGTTCATTCAGGGAAGGATCAACCGCTTCACGAAAAAAAATCGCCCCTTCCTTATTGGAAGCAACAAGCAACAGTGTCGGCGGCGGACGCGTCTCGAAGGCGAAGTAGCGCCGGTCGTCTGCAGGAGCGGCGTCGCCGGCTATTACTCGGACGTAGCCCGAATGAAAACCTTCTTCGAGGCCGCTTAGAACGAAGTCGATCGTGGTTTCTTGGACCGTCTTGCCGGTGGCTTCCGTTGCGAAATCGACCCGCCGTTCGGCCCGTTTCTCTGGACCTTTTCCTTGGCCCCCCCCTTTCCCTTGGGCAATCGGGCCTGACGGTTCTAGCCAAAGTTCAACCGCCACACTTTCGTTCCAATCGCCGGTCGAAAAAAGTGTTACGGCCAATCGCATCGGCTCGCCCGTGACGAGTCGTTCGCTCGAAAACCGCAGGGGCCCAACGCTAAGGTTCCGTGGCTGAGGAACTCCGACATCAACAAGCTGTAGCGACATTCCCTCATGTCGATCCAGCGCTGCGGCGACTGTCTCTTGGGTCTCTTGGTTCCATGCTCCTTGCGATAGGTCGGTAAAAA
>JAJRUA010000201.1 GCA_024278035.1 Planctomycetota bacterium
AACAACGCCCCGTTGTCTGCGATACCTTTGCAAAGACCGGTGAGTTGTTTCTGAGGTGTTTCAACTTGAACCTGCTTGCCGGTTAGGAACGAATAACGTCGCCAAAGTTCGGGAAGCGATGGGTCCTTAGTAACAAGCTGGTTGATCCGCAGCTCCAGTTGCTTGAGACACTCGATCAAAACTTGGGTCCGATCCAAAAGCTGGCCAAGCGATTTCTCTAAGCTGGTTGCGGCTCTTTTTACCTCCTTTGGGGCATTGACTAGCGTGTTGTTGACGTTCAGCCCGATGCCGATCACTAGGCGGCGTGGCTTGCAAGCGGTCGATTCAATCAAAATGCCGGCTGTTTTTTTCTCATCAATAAAAACGTCATTGGGCCACTTGAGACGGACCTTAGCGGCGGGAAGAAAACGTTCGGTCGCTTGACAGAGAGCGACTCCCGCGGCGAGCGCTACTAAAGAAATTTTCTCTTCGGCGATCGGTAGGGATGGGGCCAACAGGCTAAATGTCAGCGAGCCACCAGTCGACCACCACGCGTTCGCCCCACGTCCTCTGCCAGCCGTTTGTTGGTCCGTGATAAAAAGCTCGGCTGGCTTACTCGCCGTCGACGTTGCCCGAAGCGCCGCTGTGTTGGTCGAGTCAATCGAATCAAAAAAGTGAACCTCTTTAATCCAAGTCTCAGCAACGATTCGTTCGAGATCAAAGGGAGCATTCATAAGGAAATAGCAACCACGGATTCCTCGGATGGAAAACCCATGTTATTCGTGCTCTGTCAACTCAGATGTGAATTTTCAGGCGTTATTCATCCGTCACACAGCCTTCGCTCGCCGACTTTACGTTCTTGATGTACTTGTAAAGCGTACCGCGGGTCGCTTTGAGTGGCGGGGCGGTCCAGGCAGCCTTGCGGCGGGCGAACTCCTCGTCTGAAATGTCTACTGTAATGAGATTCGCTTCGGCATCGAGCGTGATTTTGTCGCCGTTTTGGACCAGGGCGATCGGACCACCGAGTTGCGCCTCGGGTGTGACGTGGCCAACAATAAAACCGTGCGAGCCCCCACTGAAACGGCCGTCGGTCATAAGGGCAACGTCTGCGCCAAGACCGGCACCCATGATAACGCTTGTCGGCGTGAGCATCTCCGGCATCCCGGGGCCGCCGAGGGGGCCCTCGTAGCGGATGATGATAACGTCGCCCTTGTTGATTTTGTTCTGCTCCATCGCTTCGAGCATTTCCTCTTCGCTATCGAAGCAGTTAGCCGTGCCGGCGAACTGGAGGCCCTCTTTGCCGGTGATTTTGGCAACGGATCCGTCGGGACAGAAGTTGCCGCGCATGATGCGGATGTGGCCCGTTGCTTTGAACGGATTGCTGACCGGACGGATAATCTCTTGGCCTTCGGAAAGCCCCGGCAAATCGGCAAGGTTCTCAGCCAGCGTCTTGCCGGTGACCGTGAGGCAATTGCCGTCGATCATTCCCTCTTCGAGTAGGAGTTTGAGAACCGCCGGCGTGCCCCCCACTTTGTGCAAGTCTTCCTGTACGTACTTGCCGGAAGGTTTGAGATCGGCAATAAACGGCACGCGGTCGCTCACGGTTTGGAAGTCGTCGATCGTTAGATTCACCTCCACACTACGAGCCATGGCGATCAGGTGCAAAACGGCGTTGGTCGAGCCACCGACTGCCATGATAAGGGCCAGCGCATTCTCAAACGCCGGGCGGGTCATGATATCGCGAGGCTTGATGTCTTTTTCTAGAAGATGCCGAATCGCCTTGCCGGCGTTCAGGCACTCGTCCAATTTCGCTTGGTCCTCGGCTGGGATGCTACTGCTGTAGGGCAAAGACATGCCCATCGCTTCGATAGCGGAGGCCATCGTGTTGGCGGTGTACATGCCGCCACACGCTCCCGCACCGGGACAACTTTTGCTGACAATCTCCTTGCGTTCTTCTTCGCTAATCGTACCGGCAAGGAACTCGCCGTAGCACTGGAACGCTGAGACGATGTCTCGCTTCTCGTCTTTGCCATCTTTCTTGGTGAATCCCGGCTTGATCGTGCCGCCGTAGATCATGATCGCTGGCCGGTTGAGTCGGCCCATCGCTATCAAACAACCGGGCATGTTCTTATCGCACCCGGGGAGCGCAACCAGCGCGTCGTACCACTGCGCCTGCATGATGGTCTCAATCGAGTCGGCAATGATGTCGCGCGACTGAAGGCTGTACGACATTCCGCTAGTGCCCATGGAAATGCCGTCCGACACGCCGATCGTGTTGAACCGCATGCCAACCAAATCGGCAGGGAGCATTCCTTCCTTCACCTTGGCGGCGAGGTCGAGCAAGTGCATGTTGCAGGGGTTGCCCTCGTACCAGACACTGCCGATGCCTACCTGGGCCCGCTGCATGTCCGCTTCGGTCAGGCCCGTTCCGTAGAGCATCGCTTGGCTTGCGCCTTGCGATTTGGGCTGCGTGATTTGGGCACTGTACTTGTTGAGCTGTTGGGTCATTTTTGGGCGGAAGCGTGTGAACAACGGCATGTGAGCCGGGGCGTCTCGACCACGGCATATTGGGAGCCACTCATTCTACCCCCATGTTGCTTGGAGCCAGAGGGGGGGAATAATCTCGTGTAAGAGCAGGTCCGTGCCAAGATGGCACGGCTATAGCTTCGTTATCCTGGCGAGGATCGCTCAAATGCTCAACGGTATTCATGCCGCTCGCGTTGCAAAATCGTCTTCCCGTTGCAAAAGCAACGCCGCGTTACGCCGACGATCAGCATAGGTGATCGCCCGCCGCCGATTCTCTTCAAGGAATGGCAGTCGAGCCGCATAGTCCGCTTCGCTGGCCCCAAGGACCGCTTCACGCAGATCGGCCTCGGTGTTGCAGACAATCAAGCCACGCGGATCAAAGAAATGGGCAATGTCCGGCGCGCCCCAATAAATGGGCAAACTCATGCAGAGCAGGCTATCCACCAATTTTTCCGTGAAATATCCCGGCTCGCGGGAGTTTTCAAGGACCACCGAATAACGGAACGGACTGTGGCCGTCCGCCTTGTCGTCGAGAGGGCGGTAGCCGCGGCCAAAAAGTTCGAGGCCCGTTTTTTTCTCTGCCGACCACGCTGCCAAACGGTGACGGAGTCGGTGGCCCGCTGTGTCCCGTTTTTTGGAAGCGATCAGGGAGAGTAATCCGGTCTTCGGGTGCTCTGCTCCTGGAATTTCCTTCAGCCAGCACCCGCCGTGCGGCAAAAAACGTGCATTAGGAAGCCGTTGTAAAAGCCGACTGTTGTGCGTGAGCACTCGGTGGTACGAGCCGCCCAGCATCCGAACGATGTTGTAATATCGCTGATGAATGGCCGGTGGCTCAAAAATCAATGCCGAGACACGACAGCGCAGACCCCGCCGATCGGCCAGCAGTGAGCGTGAACTGATGGTTATCACAAGCTGATCTTCGTCACTCAAATCACCTAACGTTGCGCATTCTTTGGGCTCGCCCAGCGGCCACTCGGCGTCGCTGATGGGGCAATCGGCTAAGCGACAAAACCGTTTTTTGGGCAATCCGTGAACAAGAATACCAACCGCCATGTCAGGCTCCGAAAAGGCAAGGGATGCGAGACTGCGAGACTAACTGCACGTCCTAAAACCATCTGGTGCTTCGGTCTTTCTCGCTTTCTCGACCGCTGGATACTTCCGGATAGGTTCTGAGATAGGCTCTAAGCTACGTTTTTCTTGGCGGATACCGCCGTTTGTTCCCACACGTTTTTACAATTCGTTGCGATTTCCTCCGCCAACGGATTTTGAGCAATCACGAGACACCCGCGTCGGGACCCCGTCTCTTCCTCGGAAGGAAGGGTTGGGAAGAAACGTCTGAGGGCCAGGTGCTCCACCGAGTCGAGATAGCTAGTTTCCAGCGTTTTGCCGGGGCCATAGTTATCGAAACCGTAGCCATCGTCCCCAGGTACGCGGAAATCATCCACCAACGCCACCGCTTGCAGATCACTTGTAAAGAGGACCTCAAGTTCTTCGCGCAACGGCAAGTCTTCGCCCCAATGGGCATCCAAGTAAACGAAAACCCGCTTACCTGTGAGGCGGGGCTCTCTAACCAATTGCTTTAGCATCGTGCGGCTATCGCCGAGATGGACGCGAATTTTCGAGTTGCCCGAGTGGCGAGTTTTGCTGAAACCGTAGTAACGAGGCTCCGCTTCCACCGTATCAATTTCAACGCCACTCGTTTCATGCAAGTAGCCGGTGGTGACGCCCCGGTAAGTGCCACACTCAATAATCGCATCAAAGCGAAGCACGTCCAGCAGTTCATGGTAAATCTTCCGTCGGAACGTTTGTCCGTTGAAGGGCCCGCCGAAGCTACGTCGCAACGAGGGACGACAATAGTATTCCAGCGATCCGAAGAGAGGGTAGCCGAATATTTTTTGGACGAAAGGGTTGGAAGCCATAGGATTCAGCTTGAGGTTCAAAACGGTGATCGGGGGCAAATGCAACGGCAGAACAGTAGCACCGTCAGAAGAGTCAGGGCAAGGCGAGTTTGTCGCAGGGGCGTTTTCGCAAGTCGATATTGCCTCGGTAAGGCAATCGCCATTACGATTCGGCAGCACAGGCAACGCCACCAGCTTGCTAGCACACAACCATTGGCCCAACTTTCCGTAAACAGTAACAGAGCATCACGTTGCTTATTTCGGTCCTTCTGACGACGTACAACCAGCCAAATTGGCTTGAGAAAGTGCTGTGGGGTTACGCGACCCAGCGCACCCGTCCGCATGAAATTGTCGTTGCCGATGATGGATCCGACGAACGGACGCGAGAGGTGATCGATCGCTTACGAAGCCAAACGGGCCTCCGGATCGAACATGTTTGGCACGAAGACCGTGGTTTCAGGAAATGTGAAATCCTCAACAAAGCTATCCTAGAAGCAACGGGCGGCTACCTGCTGTTCTCTGACGGCGATTGCTTGCCACGGCGTGATTTTATTGAATTGCACACGCAGCTTGCCGAACGGGGGAGATTTTTATCCGGAGGCTACTACAAATTGCCGATGCCCCTAAGCGAAGCCATCACCGTGGACGCTATCCAGTCAGGGCGTGCCTTTAAGCTAGCCTGGATGCGACAGCAGGGCTTGCCCCTGTCGCGCCGGATGCTTCGGCTTGTGGTGAAGGGAAAGGGAGCAGCCCTCCTAGACCGGATCACGCCAACGCGGCCCACTTGGAACGGCAACAATTCCTCTGGCTGGGCAGACGATATCCGCCGAGCCGGTGGGTTCGACCAACGGATGCGCTACGGCGGGTTGGACCGGGAACTGGGTGAACGACTCGAAAACGCGGGCATTCGCGGTAAACAAATTCGCCAGCGCTGTGTCTGCTTGCACCTTGACCATGCACGCGGCTACGCCAACTCCGAAGACTGGAAACGAAACCACGCAATCCGCCGAGAAACCCGCGAGCAAGGCTTAACGATCACGCAACACGGCCTGCCCCCTGCTGCCTAAGTAGGCCTGCGCGAGCAAAGCGAGGAGAGGCAAGTTGCTAGCGCAGACATCCATAACTTCATCGGGATGGAGCCCGAGAAAAATGATTTCCCATCTGATGATACCAACCTACGGCCGGCCCGATCTTTTTGGTCGGGTGCTTGAGTCGCTCCTGGAGTGCGAGTTGCCAGAATCCCTCGCCTCCATTTTGATCGTCGAGAATGGTCCGCAATCAGGGGCAGAGCAACTTTGCGAACGTGTGCGAGATCGACTGCCGATTCGTTATCTTTGGTCGGAGAGGCCTTGTAAGAGCGTCGCGCTCAATCGTGGCCTTGCCGAGTTTGCCGAGGAGGATTTGGTGATGATGAGCGACGACGATGTTCGTTTCGAGCCGCAAACGCTGATGGCCTACGATCGAGAGGCCCGACGTGCGCCGACCGGCTGGTTCTTCGGCGGGCCGTTTGAAGCCGACTTTGAACAGGAGCCGCCCGAATGGGTACTGCCTTACCTGCCCCCTTCGGCACGGGGCTGGCTTCCCGATGCCAACGAATTTGATTCGCGCCGCAATCGTTTTTTTGGTTGCAATTGGGCCGTGTTTGCTCGCGATTTGCGTGCTGCCGGTGGTTTTGACCTGCGGTTTGGCCCTGGTACGGAGAAAAATGCCACCGGCGAAGAGACCGAAATGCAGCGCCGGCTTCACCAGCAAGGCCTTCAATCACGCTTGGTAAGCGACGCACGCGTTTGGCACCATGTGCCGGCGGGCCGTTGTTCGCCCGACTGGGCTTTGGCTCGATCGCATCGCAATGGTTTGGCCCGCGGCATTGCCTGCCGAACACGTGGCGTCGGGCGGATGTTGGTTAACCACACGCTGAACGCTGTCCGCTACACGACGGCTTCAGCCAAGTGTGTTTTCACTTCACCAGAAAATGAGCAGAATCGGTTTCGAGCCAAATACAACCAAAACAAGGCGGCTGGCTATTTCGAGGGCTACTACTCCCGTGGAGCAAAACAAGCGGCATAGTGGCTCTCTGGCTCCGCGCTCTCGTGACGATCGTCACAACCGTCCCTGGCGTTTGTTTTTGCCTCGGCAGAAGGGGACTTGCAGGCAGTTTTTCCTTTCGTGCGAACTAAGTTTGCACGATGGAATCCACGCTCAAAAAAACGCCGACGGAGCCTCTGGCTCCGGATACGAAATCCGCAGCAAAGATCGCCCAACTCAATGCGTTTTGGCGAGAGGTGATGGGTACGCTCGACTCGCAAATTTGCGTTCTCGATACCCAAGGCCGAATCGTTGAGGCCAATCAAAAGTGGACGGACTTTGCTGCCCAAGCCAGAATGCCTCGGGCCGCTACACAAGGCGACAGTTTTCTTGATTATTGCCTTGCTATCTCGGCCTACGGGGGCAAAAGCGGTTCTCACGAAGTTAGTTCCGCCGTCATGGCAATACTCTCAGGAAAACGGTCGCGCTTTAAGAAAGAGTACGCATCGGTCGTGCGTGGTGAAGAGCGTCTGCTTTCCGTTCGACTTAGCCAGATGCCCGCCGGGGCATTCGGGGCGGTCCTTCTTGTCCAAGAGGACAAAACAGAGCTTCGCCAACACGAACGCCGTCTTAAAGAAGCAAGGAGCCAAGCCGCGACGCTCGCCAGCGCTCTGGAAACGAGCCAACAGTCGCTTGAGTTTGCGATGCGGGGCGGCAACCTGGGGCTTTGGCACTGGGATCTCAACACGGGGTACTTTGAACTAACAAGAGATTGGCTCAATTCACTCGGCTACGACAACCTTGATCTTCAAGCAGACATTCAGTCGTTTCGGGGCTTGCTCCATCCGGACGACCTTGTGCTGTGGACAGAAGAAGATGCGCTGAGCATCGCAGGGGATGAACCGTACGACCGCCAGTTCCGGCTTCGCCGAAAAGATGACTCCTACGCTTGGGCCCAAGCCTTGGGGCGTACCAACTCACAACGCCCCAATGGTTCGCCCGAAAGCCTATCAGGCGTGCTAATCGATATTGATGCTCGCAAGAGAGTGGAGCTGCGCGATGCGGGGATGGCTAAGATCATTGAAGAATCGCTCAACGAAATTTACGTCTTCGATCAGGAGACCTTACGATTTATTGAAGTGAACCGAGGTGCCCGAGAGAATTTGGGTTATTCGCTTGAAGAGCTACAGGAGAGGATGCCTAGCGATATCAAGATTGACTACGACGAAAAAAGTTTTCGTGAACGAATAAAACCCCTTCTTACGGGAGAAAAAAAACGTCTTGAGTTTGAAGTAACCCACAGACGTAAAAATGGGACGACCTATCCCGTCATGGTCAATTTGCAGACCTCTCAGCTTGTTGGACGTCCTGTCTTTGCCGCGATTGTCCTTGATCTCTCGAAGCGAAAAAAACTTGAGATGCAGCTCAACCAGGCACAGAAACTTGAGTCCCTTGGTCAACTCGCCGCTGGTGTCGCCCATGAGATGAATACGCCGATGCAGTACGTTGGCAACAATATCAAGTTCCTAAGCGATTGTTCAGATGAACTGTTTGAGGTCCTTGCGGCCTATGAGCGTTATTTGGGCATTAACCCTACGGGGTCTGAGCTACCGAAGGGACTGCCCTTGGAACTCGTAGAAGTTTTAGAGCGAACGCACTTCGAGCGTATTCGTAAGGAACTGCCTAACGCCATATCGGAAAGCTTGCATGGGGTAGAACGAGTCCTGAAAATCATTCGTACGATGAAGGAGTTCTCGCATCCAGGTGGGAAGAAAATGAAACCTACCGACCTGAACCGCGCCCTCACCAGCACGGTCATGATCACACAAAACCGCTGGAAAGAAGTAGCCGATCTCCAACTGGATCTCGATCCAGAATTGCCGCTCGTTGTCTGTGACCCGGGATCCATCAGCCAGGTCTTTGTCAACTTGATTGTTAACGCCGTCGATGCGATCGAGGAGAAAAACCCATCGGCCCGATCGGAGGAGGGAGGAACGATCACGGTTCGTTCACAACTCGACGGAGATCATGTTCGGCTTGAGTTTAACGACAACGGATGCGGCATAACGGAAGAGGTGTGTGGTCGAGTCTTTGATCCCTTTTTTACAACCAAAGATGTGGGGCAAGGAACCGGACAAGGGCTATCGCTTTGCCATACAATTGTCACCCAAAAACATAGTGGAACGATCAAGGTTGAAAGCCGTCTGGGAGAAGGGACCATTTTTTACGTACGACTACCGGTCCGTCCACCTGACGCAACGATGGAGGCCCGCGCAAGCCAATCGGCAGGCCGACCATCGGAAGGCCCGTTTGATCCGACAGATGGGGACGCTGAGAGCATAGTTGCTAGCGCAGACATCCATAAGGCAAGCAAATGACACAAAAAATTCTTCTTGTAGATGACGATCCGATGTTGCTTGCCAGCATGCGACGTTGCCTAGGCCTTCAGTTTGATTTAGAAACAGCCCTATCAGGCGATGAGGCTCTTGAGAAAATCGAAGCAGGGGCCGAGTACGCGGTTATCCTCACCGATATGCGAATGCCAAAAATGAATGGTCTGCAATTCATCCGTCGGGCCCGTGAAATGGCTTCTCTGGCGATTTATCTGATGCTAACAGGCAACCAAGACGCGGAGACGGCCCGACTGGCCATCGAGGAAGGTTGGGTCGCCGAGCTTCTCATCAAACCGTGCGACCCCGATGAAATTGCCGAGGCGTTTAGTGAGGCACTTGCACTCTATGCGTTTGAAGTCGCCGAAGCTTTGCCACCGGATGAAATGGCCTGTCCCTAGCTTGGCCTTCCTGGCCGAGAAGAGGGATCGCAGCGTACAATAACACGATGCCAAAAATCCTTCTGCTCGCAGCCGTGCCGATCATTCTGCTAGGAGGAATGCCGGCGACTGCTGATGTCGTTGTGCTAAACAATCGCACAGCGAAGCCTATCTTCACGCAAATTATTTCGGATGAGGTGGTAACGAATCTCTTACTCGCATCGGGTGAGTCGCGTCCCTTCTTTACAGACAAGTCGCCCCGTATCAAGCATGCGAACTCCATCCCGGGTGGCGATCGGGTCCGTCTGAACGAGGTCTACTATTTTTCGACGGACGCTACGGGACAATTGCGTCTGAGGCAACTTGGCCTTGGCGGTGATCCTCGAAAACCCTTGCCGCCTAGCCCCTGGCCCGAGAAATCCCGAGGTAATAAGGTTCTTCCCCTACTGCTTGCGGTAGATGACGAAGAGCCTCGGCGTGCGTCGGTTTGGAAACGCCAGCTAACCAAGCGAGTTGAAGAGGCTTCAAAGATTCTTGAAGCCCATGCGGGGATCGAACTGCGAGTCGCCGGGTTTGCTCGCTATGCTTCGGATAATCGTTTGACGAGTTTTGTCGATGCCCTTACCGATTTCGAGCAAAGCATCGCCCCGCCTCCAGGGCATCTGGCGATTGGTTTCAGCAGCCAGTTTGAGGTAAAGCGCCGCCGACGCTTGGGCGGAACACGGGGCCCCCTCCGAAGGCATCTGTTGCTGCGTGAATGGTCTCCCTCGGTAACCGAAAGCGAAAGAACCGAACTCTTGGTGCATGAACTGGGGCATTACTTGGGGGCGGCTCATAGTCCCGAGTCGGACAGCATCATGCGGCCCGTCTTAGGGGATCGATTGGCCCGAAGCAAAGAAATTGACATCCGTTTCGATGCGGTCAACACCCTGGCCATTGCGATGGTTAGCGAAGAAATTCGGCGACGTGGGGCGCATTCACTCGTTCAACTGTCACCAAGGGTTCGTTTGCGACTCGGCCAGCTTTACGCAACGCTTGGGCCGACCTTGCCCGACGACCCGGCAGCGAAGAGCCTTTCCCGACGCGTGGTGGGCCCCTTGGTAGCGACAGCCATTGCCAGGGGAAACAAGTTGACTCACCACAAAAAGCCAGAAGGCCCCGCTCTGTTTCTAGAGGCAATGACACTCACGGCCCAAAACGCATCGGAAAAGGAAAAGGATGCCTGGACAACCAAGTTGGTTCGGGCCGCTGCTGCTGCTGCGAGTGATAAGAACGATGGACAACAACGTCGTGATTTTCTCATCGCCCTTGGGTTTGCCTTTGACGATACCGACACGCTGGCTCGATTTCCACGAACGAGCCAGTTGGCTAAGCGATACGATCCGCCGGAAAGCCGTAAGGTTCGGCGGCAAGCCATGGGACAACCTACCGCTCGGGGACGTGCGGACACGGCCAAGCACTTTTTCTCTTCCGCGGCTCTGACGGCGGTGGTCGGCCCAAAGGAAGCGGACCTTTGGGGGCTTGCTAAAGAGGCGATCGACGCCCAAGGGAAAAGTGGCTACAGCTTTGCCGATCTTGCCGCCAATCGGGCGGGAATCCGTTTTGCTGAGCGGGTGCTTGAGGGTTCGCTTCCCTTGTCCCTGCTAGCCCGGCAGTTTGAGATCCATCACTTTGTCCCCTCACTGGACGGACTTCCCGAAGGGCTGGCGATCCAAGATGTGGTAGACCGCTATGGCGGTAAAGGAGACGCTCGTTTCGAGGCGATGCAGACAAAAATCGACCAGCGAATCGATGCTCTCCCGCCCTATGTCCTGCAACGCTTGGGGCTGCCAAGGTAGAGCAACTATCACTTGAGTGTTCCGCTTGAATAG
>JAJRUA010000202.1 GCA_024278035.1 Planctomycetota bacterium
CCGATGATGACAACATGCACATGGGCCTTGCCGCGTGCTTCGCTTTCCCAGGAAAACGTGCGATGGGCGAAGTGGATCGAAATGCCGTAACGCTCGTGCATAACAGGCCAGAGGACGCCCGCCTGTTCGCCCTGGGTGATTGAGTTGGTCGAAACGAAGGCGACCGGGATAGTGGACTCTTGAATGTACTGAGCCGCCAGCAGGTACCAACCGGCGACGTAATCAAGCAGGCCGCCCCCCTTGATCGTCTTAGCGATCGTAGCGATTTCTGCCCGTTGTCGCTTGCTCTGGTACTTGGCCCCCACGAACGGCGGATTCCCCAGGATGTGCGTACACTCTTTGGCAGGTAGCACCTCGTTCCAGTCGGTTTGTAGGGCGTTGCCGTGGTGGATGTGGGGGCTGCTGGTGAGTGGCAGACGGACAAAATACTCACCAAACGTTTCGCTCAATTGCTGGTTCAGCTGGTGGTCCATCAACCACATGGCGACTTCGGCAATACGGACGGGCCACTCTTCGATCTCGATGCCATACATTTGGCCCACGTCGAGCTTGAGGAGCGTTCCGACATCGACCACCTTCTGATGGGTTCCGCTCTTGTCTTTCATGAGGCGGCGGAGAATCTCTAGTTCCACCAGCCGTAGTTCGCGGTAGCTGACCACCAAAAAGTTGCCACAGCCGCAGGCCGGGTCGAACAATCGCATGTCGGCGAGGCGCTCGTGGAGCCGGCCGAGTTTGGTCTTGTTGTTCTTGGCTTTCTCCAGTTCGGCCTTGAGGTCATCAAGAAAGAGGGGGCCGATCACTTTGAGAATGTCGCGTTCGCTCGTGTAGTGGGCACCAATCTGGCGACGTTCGACCGGCTGCATCACCGCTTGGAACAGGGCACCGAACACCGCGGGCGAAATACGGCTCCAATCGAAACGAGAGCTAGCCAGCAGCCGATTGCGCATCTCTCGATCGAACGCCGATAGGCCGAGAGACTCGGCAAACAGATTGCCGTTCACATAGGGCAGCTCGGCTAGCTCTTCACGCAAGTTCGCTTGGCGACGATTGAGTGGAGTGTTGAGTACCTGAAAGAAATGGGCGACGTGCAGCCCCGTATCGGTGCCATCCTCTTTCGTATGGTTTTCAAGGAAGAGCCGAAAGGCATCGCGCTCGAAGATGCCTGTGTCTTCGGCGAAGAGACAGAACAAAACTCGGACGAGCATCCGTTCGAGGTCATGCCCTTCGTAGCCCCCGGCTTCGAGTGCATCGTGCAGGTCGCCCATGATCTGGACAGCCTTGATGTTGATCGGGTCTTCCGCCTCGAACGTGTGTTGCTTGTAGCCGGGGATGAAACCAAAGTGGTGGACGTTCTCATGCAGCTCGGCAAGGGGGATTTCGACCGTGGTCTCTTCTTCCAGGTCGTGCAGAGCGAACCGAGCGAAATCAGAGATGATGACATAACGGGGTACCTCGTCGGAGCGTCCTTCGCGCTGGAGGCTCTGGACGTAGTCCAGTGCCTGGGCTTGCGCTTTGCCGAGGTCTTTGCCGAGGCTTTTGTGCTCGGCTAGCAGAACGCCTTTCCAGAAGAGGTCGATGAAGCCATAGCTGCCGCTGAGTTTTTTGACCGGTTCTTCGTAGCTGGCCACGTGGCGGCGGGTAAGGCCGAAGACCTGGAAGAAATCATCCCAAAAGGACTTGGCTTCGGCGTGTTCCCGAGCTTCGCCTGCCCATTCTTTGCTGAAAGCAAGGGCGCGGCCGCGAATTTCGTTCCAGGAGAGTGGCATGGCGATTATTTGCGGGAAAGGGTGGGTTTCGCGGGAAGATGGCGAAGAAGGACAGCAGTCTACCCGGCATCTTCGATAGCCCACAGCGGGTAGCCTTCGGCAATCTGGTCCGCTGTCTCTTGTCTCTGGATGGCGTATTCGCCTGTGGGTTCATCGGTAGGCTGACGCCCACCGCTCGCCTGGAAGAGGGTTTGCTAGCAGGACCACACAAACCCCCCATCTTACGCGAGCCGTAAATCTTTCGTTTTACGCTCAACCGGCAAGACTTCGCGCGCCGATACGCTCCAAGTGTGGGATCAAAATCTTTTTCTCGCACGGCCTTTTGCTGAGGCCCGCCATATCGCCGGAACGCAAGGATGCGGACAATGCACCGATTTATTGGAATGTTTCTCGTCGCCCTCTCGATGGGGAGCGTTGCCGCTGCTCAAGGACCGGCCTCTTCCCAAGGCTTGGGCCGCTCGGCAACGCTAGCCGATCGTGTTGCCGCGTTGCGACAAGGTTGGTCCACGGCCAGTGATGAAGTCCCCCCCACGCCGCAGGCTGCCCGTGTTGCTATCGCGACCGACAGTGACACGCGTTTACCACGTATTGATCCTCGTAACTTGCTTCCAAAACAGTGGTTTGGTGTTGCCGAAGTGAGCGACAAGAAAGGAACGGTGACGAGCCAACCATCGTCCCGCGGCAGGGGTTCGGCACGTGCTCGGTTGCTCCGCGATATGCACCGCAGCCCTTCGCCACGTGTAGCCCGTCCTTCGCCGCGGGCGGGTAGTGTCCTCTCGAAAGGTTCGCCTCAGCCAAGTCGGTCGGGCGAACTTCGTCTGACGCCTACCGGAGACAACTCTTCTCGTTCGTCCCGGGCTACTGCTGCACTCGCCCGCTCCATAGCGGCAGACGTGGCCGCGAGCCTTGCGGAGGAGAGCGATTTTATGGCAGCCGATGAGCTCGAACTGGAAGTAGCCCAGCCGATCAATCCAATAGCTATCAGCCCAAGAATCGAAGCCTTCGATCTTTCAGGTATCGAGCCTCATGAGCCTCTGGAAGAAGAGGTCGTGACAACGATTCCACCGAATAAAGAAACAGCCACAGGGCCCGCCTCGAACGAGGTCTTGGATTCGGGTACCCAGTTGGGCATCAGCCAGCATGGTGGAACGGCCCCCTTGTCGCTTTACATCGGGGAGCAGCCAACGGGACCTCCTGCAAAGTCGACCTTCCGTGCCGAGGCAGAAACCTTTACTCGACCTAGCCAAGCCATCACGGCGCAAAAAGCATCTGCCAAGGACGACGACTTGCTCATGTCGCAGCGGATGCCGCTGATCGTCTCGCGGGTGAGCGGGCCGCGGCAGATTGTGGTAGGGCAGGAAGCGACTTACCGAGTGACGATCGCCAATCGGGGCGATGCAACGGCCGATCAATTGACGACAAACATTTCCGTTCCCGAGGGGGCCGAAGTGGTTGGCACGCAGGTTTCCGTGGGCAATGTTGAGGCGGCCGCCTCCTCGTTTGAGAGTACGGGAGGAGACTACGTTTGGCGGATGGACCAGCTCACCAGTGGGTCGATCGCTAAGCTAGAAATTCGACTAATCGCTCGCACGGGCCAGCCGATTGAGCTGGGCGTTCGTTGGAAACATCGGCCGGTGGATTCACGCACTGTGATCGAAGTTCAGGAACCCAAGCTCACGATGAAGCTGGCAGGGCCCGAGGAAGTGCTTTACGGCAAGCCCCAGTTGTTTCGTTTGACGCTTTCCAATCCAGGAACCGGTCTTGCCGAGAACGTAAAACTTCGCCTCACGCCTCCCGGCGACGATGGCCAGCGAAGCCAGAGCCACGATTATGGTGATTTGGTCGCGGGCGAAAGCCGGTCGATTGAGATTGAACTAACGGCTCGTGAGGCGGGGGATCTTTCCATCGAAGCGAGCGCCGCGGCGGACGGCCATCTGTTTGCAGAGGCGTCGAAAGCCATCTTCTGCCGTCGCGCAGAGTTGGTGGTTGATTGGCGTGGTCCGAAGCATCGTTACACGGATGCTGCGGCGACTTACTTCCTCAGGGTGCGGAACCCGGGAACGGCTGTGGCAACGAACATCGAACTCCAGGTCGATCTGCCAGAAGGGTTTAAGGTAATCGCTGCGGCAGGTACGCCCAAGCCTGCCGGTGGACAGCTTACTTACCACGTGGGTACCTTGCGCCCGGGCGACGATCGCTATTTTGAGCTAAAGGGTGTGATGAAAGTCGCTGGGGACAACACGATCACCCTGCAAGCAAACGCTGCGGACGCAACACGCTCAGAAGTCGTAACGGCTGTTACGGAAGTCGTTGCGCTGGCGGATCTGAAACTCGATATCCTTGATCCAAGAGGCCCTGTCGCGACGGGTGAAGAAATTGCCTACCAGATTCGCATCACAAATCGAGGGTCGAACGAGGCAAGGCAAGTGAGCGTGATCGGTCTCTTTTCGTCGGGAATCGAGCCGCATCATGTGGAGGGAGGCGTTTGCACGATGAGCGATGGCCGTGTGATGTTCGAGGCGATCGACACGATCCCTGCTGGTGCCGAACGAGTCTTTACGATCCACGCCCGTGCTCATGAAGCGGGAACGCACTTGTTCCGAGCCGAGGTGCTTTGCGAAGACCTTGAGATCCAACTTGCCGCAGAAGAGACGACGCGTTTCTTTGAAGACGAGACGGTGGATGTGGCGCGGGAAGGATCGGGGTATCGGTATTAAAAAAGCGGGCAGTAGGGGACGGGCTTCCATTTGTTGGCTAAAATATCCCTAATTGATCGCGGGCATCTTCGGTCATGCAATCGGGGGTCCAAGCGGGCTGCATCACGACTTTGATTTCGACCGTGCCACTTCCTTCGAGCTTCTCCGCAGCGGCTTGCGACTGGCTAATGAGCTGCGGCGCAGCAGGGCACGCGGGGCTGGTCATGGTCATTTCAATGACAATGTCCGACTTCCCTTCGTCGGTCTCCGTGACCGCGATATCGTAGATCAGACCTAAGTCAACAATGTTGACGAATAGCTCAGGGTCGATCACTTCTTTGAGCGATTCACGAATCGTGTCTTCAGCGAGGGGCATGGTATTCGTTGCTTGGGATTCAGGAAAAAAAATTAGACGCGGATGAACGCGGATTAGGCGGATAACCGCGGATTAAGAAAGGGGAATTGGAGTTCTTTCTTTATTGATTTCCGTCCTGCCTCTTAAGTTCTACCTATATTTTATCGTTTTTATCCGCGGTTATCCGCCCGATCCGCGTTCATCCGCGTCTAATTCTTCTTGTTTTCAGTCACAAAGTCGAACGAGGACTTCTCCATCTTCGATTTTTACTTCGTGAGAACGGGTCGCTTGTGTGGCGGGCATCGTGAGAG
>JAJRUA010000203.1 GCA_024278035.1 Planctomycetota bacterium
CGGGAAACGCTCGATCTACCAGGTTGCCAAATTGGTCTGCGTGTCGATCGTGAATTGCGTACTGACGATGGTGAAATCGTGCTGCACGATACTCGCTATTACGTGTGCAGTCTTGATCCCGAGAAGGTGAGCGCAGCCGACATCCTACGCTATGTCCGCCAGCACTGGCGCATTGAAAACGGCCTGCACTTCATAAAAGATCGGTGGTGGGACGAAGATCGTCACCACACCCGTCGGCCTGGTCTCTCGGCTTGCATGGCGGCAATCAACAATGCGGCACTCTCCATCCACCGGCTAAAATCCGATCCCCACATCCCCGTTCGAGCCGCTGCCGATTATATCGCCTGGAGCCCTGCCATCGGGATTCAACTGCTAAATTCCTGACTTTGCAGTTCTCCTGACGTCTCACTTAGGGGATGAAACATTTTGTCCAACAATCTGCTAGACTACGCCCTATACCAAAGAGGACCGGGTGGCCGCTGGTTCGTAGCTCGTCTACGAACGGGAGGAAAGTCCGGGCGCCGTAGGGCAGGGTGGTGGGTAACGCCCACCGATCGTGAGATCAGGGAAAGTGCAACAGAAAGTAAACCGCCGATGGGAGCGGTCAGCGTTCAGCCGTCAGCCGTCAGCTTAGCTAGCTGAAAGCTGAAAGCTGATCGCTGACCGCTTCACAGGTAAGGGTGAAACGGTGCGGTAAGAGCGCACCAGCAGGCGGGGTGACTCGCTTGGCTAGGTAAACCCCACCCGTCGCAAGGCCAAACAGGGGGCATGAGTCGGCCCGACTCGTTACCGACCCCCGGGTGGGCTGCTCGACGCGGCGGGCAACCGTCGCGCTAGAGGAATGGTCGCCGCCATGTTGCGAAAGCAATGTGGAGACAAAACCCGGCTTACAGGTCCTCTTTGGTTTTTTTGCTACACGGCGCAACGCCGATTGGTTCTTCGGTCTTTCTTGGCCGCTGGCGACTGGCAGCAAGAATCCTCCCCCCAAAAAAAAGTGGGGGAGGGGGATTTTTTCGTGCCACTCACAAAAAAGCCGCCCCGGATGTTCCGGGACGGCTTTCTGTAGTTGTGAGGCTGGAGGCGTGAGGCCGAAGGACACCCTCACCGCAAAGCGGCGGAGCGATGCCTCCCGACTCTAGCCTCTGGACTCAATAGTTCGTCTTGAACGGCGAGATGCTGTTTGACGAGGCGGCGGCGGGAGCCGTTCTGGCAAAGCTACTGGCAGCGGGGGCCGCTGCCGGAGTAATGCTGGTTGCCGGGGCGGTGTTGGCTGCTGGTACGGGCAGCGTGCGACGCTTTGGCGGAGCCGTCTTCTCGGTGGGAATCAAGTCCTGCTCGATCACTTGCAGTAATTTCGAGATGCAGAGCTTGTTCATGCTGGTCCGAAGGTCATGGGCCTCGGTCCGAAGGTACTCGTGCATGCTCTTCGGTAGCCGAACCGTGATAACACGGGTCGGTTCGGTCTCCGCGTCAGCGACGGCCTTGTTCTCCCGAAGGGTGACAACCATCTTCTGAATCTCGGCGAACTCTTCACTTCGCTCGAACTCGGTCAGGGCGTCGAAGGTGGGGAACGTCGACCGGACGATACCCTCAATGCCGAGAATCTCGCGGAAGAACGTCACCCAATCAGGGCTCTGTTGGCTGAGCCGCAGAGCGACTTGCAGCACTTGTTGGTATTGAGGGTTGATAGTTTGGGTGGACTCTTGTGACTCGGTGAGCACGCGGCCGTCTCCTTTCCAGGCGTGTTAGTGGGGGTGAGGCCAACTCCAGCCTCACATTCACTGGCATTATCCGCCCCCTTCAAACGATTCGCGCAGGTTGTGGCACTGCTTGCACTTACAGCGATTTGGCGGGACTGCCTATTTTCGGGCAGGGCCTGCCTGAGGGGCGGGCACGCCCATCGTGCCTAAGGGTTAGGCACGCCTTCGCTTCCCGTTGGGGTGCCTGTCTAGTTCGGCGGAAAGGTTTTTCTTTAGTCTAAACCTAGGGATTCGGGAAAAAAGAAGGCTCCTCTCCAAATATATCTGTCCGAAAGCTCTTGGCTAACGCACTGCGTTGACAGGGGGTGAGGCGTGGCGCACAATGCCGAAGTTCTTAATTTAGCCTTGGGTAAATACCTATGTCACAACGTCTACTGATTTTAGTTCTTCTGCTCGGTACGAGTTCTCTGTTGAGTGGGTGTCGTCAATCGGGTGACACCTCCGCTACGGATTCCTCAAACAAGCCGCTGGCCGTGGCAACGACCGGCCCAGTCGGTGCCGCCGTGCGTCGTGTGGCAGGCGATCGCCTAAGGGTCGAGGTGATGATGGGCCCGGGGATTGATCCTCACAGTTACAAAGCCGTGCCGTCCGACCTGCGGACGCTTGATTCAGCGGCGATTATCTTCCTTAACGGCCTCCACCTCGAAGGGAGATTGGGGGAAGTCTTCGAGCGAATGGGGCGGAAAAAGACCGTGGTCTCC
The DNA here is from genome assembly GCA_024278035.1 of Planctomycetota bacterium. The sequence continues at coordinate 2,462 of JAJRUA010000203.1, forward strand.
CTGACGGCCGGTTTGGTCGAGAGCGAAGACCCACGGCTCATTCATCCGGAAGATTACGAAGGCCTGCACGACCCCCACGTTTGGCACGATGTCTCGCTCTGGTCCGATTGTGTTGCGCATCTATGCGATGAACTGTGCGAGTTCGATCCTGAAGGGGCCGAAGCGTACCGGGCAAATACGGAAGCCTATCAAGCGGAGCTGGCGGAGCTGCATGAGGAATGCCGCAAGCGGCTGGCCGAAGTCCCCGAGTCGGCACGCATGATGGTCACGGCCCACGATGCGTTTGCCTACTTTAGTCGTGCCTATGGCCTGGAGTCGGTTGGTCTCAAGGGGGTTAGCACCGAAGACGAGGTGGATCTCGGCCAAATGGAGCGTGTCGCACAAATGCTTACTGAACGTAAAGCCCCATGCGTGTTCATTGAATCCGCCGTCTCGCCACACATTGTAGAAGCCCTGGTCGAAGCGTGCGCGGCCAAGGGCCATACCATCGGTATCGGCGGCGAACTTTATGCCGACGCCATCGGGCCCGTCGGCTCAGGGGCCGACACCTACATCGGTATGATCCGAGCGAATGTCGAGACGATCGCCACCGGCTTGATGGGCAAGCCGGTGGAAGAGGAATAAACCACGACGGAAGGCCGATTTTAGCCGGTAGTTTGGCACTAAGTTACCGACACATCTTTCAATAAACCCCCTCCCCTTAAAAAAGTGGAGGGGGGACACGCGCAAGCGATTCTCTTTGTAAGTAGAATCATCCCATGGAAACTACTGTCTCCGCACCGCCTGTTGCCCTGGAAGTCCATGACCTGACGGTCGCCTACCGTCGCCGACCCGTGCTTTGGAACATCGATTTCCAGACGACCGAAGGAAAGCTCGTCGGCATCGTCGGCCCTAATGGGGCAGGAAAGACGACGCTTATCAAGGCCATTCTAGGCCTTGTGCCATTGGCGAGTGGCAAGGTGGAAATCTACGGCAAGCCGTACGACGAGCAGCGACGCTTGATTGGTTACGTACCCCAGCGGGAGTCGGTCGATTGGGATTTTCCGGTCACGGTGCGTGATGTGGTGATGATGGGTGTTTATGGACGACTTGGTTGGTTGCGTCGTCCGGGGGCGGCGCAGCGGAAGACGGTCGATCGTTGCCTCGAAGAGGTCGGCCTCACGAAGTACGCCAATCGACAAATTAGCCAACTTTCCGGAGGGCAGCAGCAGCGGGTCTTCCTTGCGCGGGCACTGGCCCAGGACGCCAAAGTTTATTTTATGGATGAGCCCTTCGCTGGCGTAGATGCCGCAACCGAAGGGGCAATCCTCAAGCTACTGCGCGAACTGCGTGAGAAGGGTAAGACGGTGTTCGTTGTGCATCACGATCTACAAACCGTACGCGACTATTTTGACGATGTCGTCCTGCTTAATATGCGGCTCATTGCCAGCGGCCCGATTTCGGAAGTCTTTACGAACGAGAATCTTCATCGAACCTATGGTGGCCGGTTGACGATTCTCGATCAGGCGGCAGAAGCCATCCGCCGACAAGAGGAAGGGGGCGACGGGGGCGAACCGTCATGAACCTGATGATCACTCCCTTACTCGTCGCCGAGACCCTGTTTTCACTTTGGTCGGTTAGCACTTGGCCTTTATCGACCAAAATTGCCGTCGGTGCTGGTTTGCTTGGTGCGCTGGCCGGTCTGGTTGGTTCTTATGGTGTGCTGCGGCGGCGGGCGCTGCTGGGAGACGTGCTGGCCCACGCGGCACTGCCTGGCATTTGCCTCGCCTTTTTGCTCACCGGCGTGCGGAGTACGCCGGTGCTTGCTGCCGGGGCGCTCGCCACGGGCGTTGCCAGCGTTTTTTGTGTCGCGCTCGCCGTGCGATGGACACGCACTCGTGAAGACGCCGCCATGGGAGTCGTGTTGAGTACCTTCTTCGGAGCCGGCGTTTTGCTGCTCACGGTAATCCAAGCGGGGGCTAATGGCTCTCAAGCGGGGATTGATTCTTATTTGTTCGGTGAAATTGCCAGCCTTCGGGCAAGCGACATTACGGTCCTAGTGATTGCCACCGCCGTCGCCGCTCTCGCTTGTTTGTTATTGCACAAAGAACTCAAGCTGTTTTGTTTTGACGAAGGGTTTGCTCGTTCACAAGGTTGGCCCACCGTCTGGATCGATTTTGGTGTGATGTCTGCCGTAGCCGTAGTCGTGGTGTTGGGGTTGCCCGTTTGTGGCGTTGTGCTAATTGCTGCGATGTTGATTTTTCCCGCGGCGGCTGCCCGGTATTGGACCGACCGCCTGTCGCGGGTGGTGGTGCTTTCTGCGTTGGTGGGAGCCACCGCCGGTGCGGGGGGCGTGCTGCTGGCAAGCCCGGCGGTCCCCGCCGATTCGTTCCTCGGCAGCCTCGTGCGTGATGCCGACGGGGGACTCCCGCCGCCGGGGCCGATCATCGTTCTTACGGGAACCGTTCTGTTTTGCTTGAGCGTTCTCTTCGCTCCTTCGCGCGGCGTGTTGGCCGCTGCATGGCGACAAGCCAATTTTCGTCGCCGCGTGCAACGTGAGCACCTTCTTCGTTCGCTTTACGAACTGATTGAGAAGAAGGGCCCCATCGACCGTGAGATTCTTCCTGCCGAGCTAGCGACGCGCTACCGAGCCGAACCGTGGACTTACGATCGAACACTCCGCCGTGCCGACCGGGCAGGACTCATCCGTCGCGATGGCGAAACCGTACGTCTCACTTCCGCCGGCTCCGCCGAAGCCCAACGCCTGACCCGGAAACACCGCTTGTGGGAACTGTTCCTCGTCCGTCAAGCGGACATCGCTGCCGACCATGTGGATCGCGACGCCGACGACGTCGAACACGCCTTGCCACCCGAACTTGTTAAACAACTCGCAACCGAACTCGCCGCCGACGAACAACAACCCGTACCGCCATCACCCCACCGTATTGATACTTGATTGAATGAGACCACTAAAAAAACGAATTGGACGCGGATGAACGCGGATCAAGCAGATCAGCGCGGATAGAAGAAATTTTTATTGCCGGATACTTCATAAAAACAACTGGCCGACTAACTCTGCTGATACCACCTTCAGGAATCCGCGTAAATCCCTTATATCCGCGTTTATCCGCGTCTAATTCGTCTTCAAAAAAACGATGCTTGCCGACTTACTCACCTCCGTTGACGCTCGTGCGGTTGCTGTTGCAGTGACCGTGAACATAGTCTGTGCGCTGGTGGGGGTGTTGCTCGTAGTGCGCCGCCAAAGCTTGATGGGCGATGCGATTGCCCATGCCGTGCTTCCCGGACTGGCGGCGGCGTTTTTGCTGAGTGGCAGCCTTGGAGCCGGGGCGATGCTCGCCGGGGCTGTGGCGGCGGGCCTGATGACGACGTTTCTTACCGAAACCCTCCATCGCCGCGGTGGCGTTTCAGCCGACTCGGCTCTAGGAGTCGTTTACACCTCGCTCTTTGCGCTCGGCGTGGTGATGGTCAAACGCTACATGAAGGGCATCCACTTCGACGTAAAATGTGTTTACGAAGGGTCGCTCTTGGGGGCCGCCCTTGATACCGTGCCGATCTTTGGTGCCGAAGTCCCTCGGGTGCTGATCTCTGCCGCGATTGTTTTGGTGATCGTGCTACTCGTCACGGTGCTTCTCTGGAAAGAGCTCAAGCTCTGTGCGTTCGATCCTGCCTTGGCAAGCACGATAGGCGTCTCCGCAACGGCAATGCACTATCTTGTGATGGCACTTGTGGCAATGACCGCTGCCGTTTCGTTTGAGGCGGTCGGGGCAATTTTGGTTGTCGCGATGATGATTACGCCTGCCGCCACAGCTCAGTTGCTCTCGCATCGGCTCGCATCCATCACCGCCATCGCTGCCGGGCTGGCGTGTTTATGGGCTGTGCTTGGCTATGCGATGGCGTCCCGTTGGGACGTTTCGCCCGCTGGTTCGATGGCCACCCTTGCGGGGTTGGGTTACTTGGTGGCGGTCATCGTTTCGCCGCAAGGAGTTGTCGCTCGGCTCTTGGCCAACGCCCGGCTATCGCTACAAGTTCGCCGCGATGATATTCTGTCGCTCCTTTATCGTCACGAAGAGGGAAGCACCACGCCCACACCGATCGCTGTCGAGACCGCTTTAAGAAGCGTCGGAGGGGGCCGCTGGGCCCATCGCGGCCTCGACCGTCTGACCAGCACCGGTCTCGTCGGCATAACAAAAGTGGGCCTCCGTCTCACGGACCCAGGCCGCGAAGCTGCCGCGAAGTTGGTTCGTGCCCATCGTCTGTGGGAGGCGTACCTCGTAAAAGAAGTTGGCATCCAAGAGGACCACGTCCACGAGCCGGCCCACATGGTCGAGCATTATCTCGATCCCGAGCTAGAAACTCAAATCGAAGAATCCCTCGGCGACGCCACCCGTGATCCTCATGGGCGAGCGATACCGTCTGCCAAGAAAGAGTAAATCCTTCCCGCCGTTACTTCTTCGGCTTGGCAGTCGCCTGATTAGTGGTGACGATCGCGTGACCGGTTTTGATTCTTAAGGCGAGCCTAGCTAAAATGGCGACTTGCCTTTCCCTAATTTCCCCAAGAGAATTTACGCCCGATGGAAACTTGCTCCGTGCGTACCACTCGCCAAATTTTTGTAATTCTCGCCTTGCTGAACGGGCATCTGGCTACGGCCCGAGAGATCGTTGTTCGTCCCATCGAATCGGACCAAGTGCTCGTCAATCCGGGAATCGGATTCATGACGTTCCAACGGTTCAATGGCGATCGGTTGAACCCGCACAAAAAATTGGGGCAAGGATTTCCGATCCGTTACCAGCCGGACGAACCTCAATGGACAGAAGGACTTCCCATCGACTATCAATCGTTCGAAGGGCAGCCGTTTGATGCGAACCATACAAACCCCAACTTTCCACAAACTTCGCTCGCCTATTTCAGAGTTTATTGGAAGTTCGTCGAGCCCGAACAGGGGCAGTACAACTGGCCGATGATCGACAAGGCGTTGGAGACAGCGACAGCACGAGGCCAGACGCTTCTTCTTCGTATCGCTCCCTATGGCAAAGATATTCGAGAAGATGTTCCATCGTGGTATCGGGCAATGGTTGGCCCTGAGAAGAGCCTTCCGCCAAAGTGGCAAACCGACCCGGAAGATCCTCGCTACGCTAAACATTTTGGCGGCTTTATCCGAGCGTTCGGAGCCCGATACGATGGCGATCCGCGGCTGGAAAGTGTTGACCTGGCGATCGTTGGTTCTTGGGGAGAAGGTTACGGATCCGACCGATTAACAGACAAATCTCGCAAAGCGCTTCTGGACGCCTATCTAGATTCCTTTGAGGAGACCCCTTTGCTAATGCTGCTGACGGACAAGAAGACCAACGGCTATGGCTTGAGTAAGCAAAACGTTGGTTGGCGTGTCGACTGTCTCGGGGATCTTGGAGGATCGAGCAGGAAGTGGTGCCACATGTACGACTACTACCCACAAATTATCGTCCAGACAGGGATGAAAGATGCGTGGAAGAAAGGGCCGATCAGCTTTGAGGTCTGCTGGATCATGCAACACTGGAAAGATATGGGATGGGACATCGACTACATCATCGACCAGTCACTGAAATGGCATATCTCTTCTTTCAATGCGAAATCATCGGCGGTTCCTTCCGAATGGAAGCCCCAAGTAGATCGTTGGCTCAAGCGAATGGGCTACCGCTTCGTGCTTCGTAAGTTCACTTATCCCGCGACGATCAAGCCGGGCGGAGAGCTGGCGTTGACTTCTTGGTGGGAGAACAAGGGGGTGGCTCCCTGCTACCATCCTTTCCGCTTGGCTTTACGTCTTTTGAACGAAAAGAACGAGGTGGTGCTTCCTGTTCCGACCGACCTTTGCCAATGGCTCCCAGGCGACATTGTGCTCGACGAGGTCCTTTCGATTCCTGCCGAAGTACCTTCGGGCGAGTATCACTTGGACATCGGAATCCTTGATACCGAGTCCGATCAGCCAAAGATTAAGCTAGCCATTGAGGGAAGACTAGCCGACGGTTGGTACCGCCTAGGATCCGTTCAGGTTCAGTAGACGGCAAGAAAAATTCGCCAAGAAATGCGGCCATTAGCTGGTCCCGCGTCCCGGCGCGTTGATCCATCAGAAGACAGTTCGGCAAACCGCATCGCGCATAAAAAAGACCGCCTACCAAAGTAGGACGGTCGGTTGCTCCGTAGAGCAGTGCCTGCGAAATTCTATTCTTGTTACGAAAAGGAGATTTCGCGGACGGGGATCGGTTACACTGCTTGCAAGTCTATTCAACTCTCTTCCGAATTGCAAGTGGATGCTTATCAAATGCCAAAACTAGTTCTCGGCCTTGATCTTGGCCCCAATTCGATCGGTTGGGCCCTTATTCGTGACGATTCAGACGATCCTAGCCAATCGGAGCTGGTTGATCTCGGCTCTCGGGTCTTTCCCGAAGGGGTCGATGCCTTCGATACCTCGAAGGAAAAATCTCGGAATGAGGATCGTCGCCTTGCTCGGGCGATGCGCCGGCAGGTTCGACGACGAGTCGTGCGTCGGAAGAAGCTGATTGAGGCCCTCATTGAGTCGGGCCTTTGGCCAGGAGGCTCGGCAACGCAGGAAGAGCTGTACAAGCTCGATCCCTACGTGCTTCGTGCCAAAGGCCTGACCGAACGGCTTGAGCCGCATGAGTTCGGGCGGGTGCTGCTCCATCTCAACCAACGACGGGGATTCCTCTCGAATAGGAAGAAAGACCGCGGCGACAGCGAAGTAACGGGGATGCTCGCTGAGATCAATGACAACGAAGCGAAGCGTGAAGAAGGTGGCTTTGCGACGATTGGAGCCTATCTTGCCAGTAAGGCGAAGAAGGAAGGTGACCAACAAGCCCACCGGCACCCCACCGAGGATGACCATGTACGCAATCGCCATTTGGCTCGTAGCCAGTTCTACCATGAGTTCGATGTCTTATGGCGTGAACAAGCGAAGCATCATCCTGAGCTACTGACCGACGCACTCCGCTGGGGCAAGCTCGGACCGGAAGAAGACCCCAAGAAAGCGGTTGCCTTCCGCAAGCCGATATCTAAAAGCGACGAACGTCGCAAAGAGAACGGCAAAAAGCTCAGCGACCTCGAATCCTTCGGCCTGCACGGAATGATCTTCTTTCAACGGCCCATGTACTGGCCCAAGTCGGTCGTTGGACTCTGTGAGTTGGAATCAAAGCAAAAGCGTTGCCCTCGGGCCGATCGCCATGCGGAACAGATCCGCGTCTTGCAGGAAATCAACAATCTCAAGTATGCCGATACCGAGACACACGAAGAACATCCTCTCAACGAAGAGCAACGAACGCTTCTGCTCGACCATCTTGCCTCCCGAGAGAAAGCTACTTTCGATCAAATTCGCAAGAAGCTTGGCTTCCTTGAATCGGTAAAGTTCAACCTCGAACGAGGAAAGCGATCGTTTCTCAAGGGAATGACACTTGATTGGCTTCTGGCAAAGGCGACCGACAAAAAATGGCACGACCGTACCGAAGAGGACAAGGACGCGATCGTCACGCTTTTACGTGATAATGAGCGGGAAGACGATCTTGTTGTTGCGCAACTTATCGACAAGCACGGCTTCCGTGCAGAGCAGGCCGAGGCACTGCTCGACGTGGACCTTCCGCCCGGCTACGGCTCTCTCTCACGCATGGCAATCGACAAGCTCTTGCCGCATCTTGCAAAGGGGATGATCTATCA
>JAJRUA010000204.1 GCA_024278035.1 Planctomycetota bacterium
GCCCTGGGGTGCTTGCCCCTGAAGCAAAGACCCGTTGCCGAGACCGCCGCCTAGCGTTAGCGTGGCGGGCTGAACCTTATATAAGCTTTGCCAATGAGTTCCCCCTCCCCTTTTTAGGGGAGGGGCTAGGGGAGGGGTTTTTGGAATCCGGGTACTTGGTTCGCCCCCTCCCCTAGCCCCTCCCCCGAAAGCGGGGGAGGGGAATTTCCGTTGGCCTGCTCTGGACTCTAGCCTCCCCTCCGTATGCCTTATTCCTTTATCATCTTCGGTGCCTCCGGCGACCTGACCAGCCGCAAGCTCATCCCCGCGCTCTACAACCTGCGCCGTAAGGGGCGGTTTCCGGAGGAGGCTCGCATCGTTGGCTTCAGCCGAACCGTCTTTTCGCACGAAGAGTGGCGCAAGGAACTTCGGGAATCGACGGCCAAGTTCGCCGGCGTCAACTTCGATCCCGAGCTTTGGGAGGAGTTTGCCGAACAGATTTTTTATCAGCCGGGCGATATCAGTAAGCCGGAGGATTTTGGCAAACTAAAACAAACCTTGGCCGAACTGGAAGGGGAAGACGAAACAACGCGCGTCTACTATCTGTCGATGGCCCCCCGGTTCTACGGCCCGACAGCCGAACAGCTTGGCCTCCAGCTTATGGCGGATGAATCGGACGGCCCTCGCCGGATTGTGATCGAAAAACCGTTTGGCACCGACCTCACCACGGCTCGCCAGTTGAACCAAACGGTCCATGCCCACTGGGCCGAGCATCAGGTCTACCGTATCGACCATTATTTGGGCAAAGAGACGGTACAGAACTTGATGGTACTACGTTTTGCCAACGCGATTTTTGAGCCCATTTGGAATCGCAACTACATTGACCATGTGCAAATCACTGTGGCCGAGGAAGTCGAAGTCGGAGGACGAGCAGGCTACTACGACACGGCAGGCGTGGTGCGGGACATGATCCAGAACCATTTGCTGCAACTACTGATGGTCACGGCCATGGAGCCGCCGACCAACTATGCGGCAGACCCCGTTCGGGACGAAAAAGTCAAAGTCCTCCAAGCGATTCGCCCGAAGACGCCTGAGGACATTGAGCGGGACACCTTCCGTGCCCAGTACCGCGGGTACACGGAGAGCGCCGGCGTGGCAGATGGCAGCCCTACGGCGACCTTCGCGGCAATCAAGCTGGGGATCGACAACTGGCGCTGGCAGGGCGTGCCATTCTATCTGCGTAGCGGCAAGGGGATGAGCTGTCGGACGACGCAGATTGTGATCCAATTCCGTGAGCCCCCCCACATGCTGTTTGGCAACGGTCCCCAGGGCATTCAGGGTGCCAACCGGTTGGTGATCCAGGTGCAGCCTGCCGAGGGGATTCAGCTTCACTTCCAGACCAAAGTGCCTGATGCGGGCATGAAAATGCGGCAGACGGACCTTGATTTCAACTACCAAGAAGAGTTCCGTGGCACGATGCCCGAGGCGTACGAGCGGCTGCTGCTTGATGCGATGGAGGGCGATGCGAGCCTCTTCGCCCGAGCGGACGAGGTCGAGGCTGCCTGGAAAATTTGTGACCCGATCCTTGCCACCTGGGCCGACCGTGATCGCCCCACGCTTTACCCCTACGAAGCGGGCTTTTGGGGGCCGGCGGAGTGCTCCGAGTGGATGGCCGCCCAGAAACGAGAGTGGTTCGACACTTGTCCCGTTTTGCATTGACGACGTGAGTGTTCGTGCCAGGATGGCCCGTCTATAGCCGTGCCATCCTGGCACGAAACTACCCACTGCCCACCACCCACTATTTCCCCCATGTTCACCGGTCTTGTCCAAAGTCTTGCCGAAATCATCTCGATCGTGCCCGAGGGCCCTGGGGTACGCCTGACGGTGCGTGAACCGGCGGTGGCTGCCAAGGCAGCGATCGGCGATAGCATCTGTGTGAACGGCTGCTGCTTGACGGTGGTGGGCATCGCGGACGGCTGCGTGGCTTACCAGGCCGGTAGCGAAACGCTCTCACGGACCAACCTCGGCAAGCTCACGCCAGGTGACCGAGTGAACCTCGAGTCCTCGCTCAAAGTGGGAGACGACGTGGGGGGCCATTACGTCACGGGCCATGTCGATGCCCTGGGCACGGTCGAGCGTCGCGATGAAGAGGGCCAATGGGCCGAGTTCTGGTTCCGTGTCCCCCAGGCCCAAATCCGCCAGATGGCCAGCAAGGGCTCCGTCGCGATCGACGGGGTGAGCCTGACGTTGGTCGAGGTCGAAGACATCGACGTCTCCGAGGGACGCTTTAGCGTGGCCCTCATCCCCCACACACTCTCCGCCACCACGCTGGGCTGTCGCAAGGTGGGCGACACGGTGAACATCGAGACCGATGTCCTGGCAAAATACGTCGAACGCCAGCTAACCGGTCTGGCAATCGTAGGCGAGCCGCGAGCGTAAGCGACCGGAGGGTCCCAGTCGGAGGGACGAAAAAGTGGACGCCGCAAGTGGACGCCGCAAGTGGACGCCGCAAGTGGACAGAGCCGGATTTGAACCGGCGACACCCGCATTTTCAGTGCGGTGCTCTACCAACTGAGCTATCTGTCCGATGAGCTGGGCCTTTGATCTTAACTGGTCGAGGCCGCTTGTAAACGGGGCTCTTTCACACCGACGACAGGAAAATCGGTTCGCGAGCCGGTTACAACGGATCGAGCGGTTGAGGAACTCGGGCCGCAACCACCCCCTCTCGACTTGATGACGCTGAGTTGCGCGGTTGGGCGGCAAAGGCGTGCTCTGTCGGCTCTGCCCATAGGTAAAATCGTACCGTAGTGTTCGTTTTGCGCTAAACCGAAGCAAATAGTCAAAATAATTGGAAACGCTGGCGTCGCAAGAACGATCCCTAACCAAGTAACCAGGCGGTGATGCACATTTTATGAAAAGGTTGAGAGGACATTCCGTTGTCGCTGAAGAATCTGGAGAATCTCAATTTCCACCACCTCTATTATTTTTGGGTGGTGGCCAACGAGGGAAGCGTCACGGCTGCAAGCGAGCGGCTTGGCCTAGCGCAGCCTAGTGTGAGCTCGCAGGTTAGGAAGCTTGAATCGATTCTAGGGGTTGCCCTCTTTGAGAAATCGGGGCGTGGTCGGGAGCTCTCGGAGGTTGGCCGCGATGTCTACCGCCACGCCGATCGCATCTTCGGAGCCGGCCAACAACTGATCGATTACCTCAATGGTGTGGTGACAGACGACCACCGCCCCTTGGTTGTTGGGGTGCCCGACGTCATGTCGAAACTCGTTACCTTCCGTTTGCTAGAGCCAGTTTTCCGGGCAAAACCCAACCTAGAGATCATCTGTCTCGATAGCCGTGGTGAGACCTTGCTAACCGACTTAGCAATGAACCGGTTTGATGTGGTGCTTACCCATGCTCCTGTCGGTTCCCACCAAAAAATCCAGGCGTACAATCACAAATTGGGTGAGTGCGGACTTTCGTTTTGTGTCAAAAAAGGAACCCATTTAGCGGGAAACCAAATATTCCCCCAGGTGTTAGGCGAAATGCCGATGCTTTTGCCCATCGGAGGAACGGAGTTGAGGCGGTCGCTCGACCATTGGTTCGATCAACAAGGGATTCAGCCCCAGGTGGTCGGACAATTCTACGACAGCGCTTTGCTCAAAGAGTTCGGTTCGGCAGGGATCGGCGCGTTTGCAGTCCCGTCCGCAATTGAGCAAGAAGTCCAGGGGCATTACGGCGTCGAAGTGATCGGCCGAGTGTCGGAAGTTCGGGTAGCGTACTATGCCGTAACCACGCAAAGGCGGGTTCAGCACCCCGGAATCATGGCAATCATTGAGGCTGCCAGGAGCGGGGGACTGGGTAGCCCGTAAGCGATTGCTTTAGCGGTCGATGCCGCAGTTTTTTTACTGCCGACTATTTCTCAATCCGCCAATACGTATTGTCCGCCAACGTCATAAAAAAGGCCGCACGGCTGGACTCGCATCACTTTCGCTACGACCCGAATTTGCTTGGTAGAGAGTTGCGTTGCATTCCAAGAAAGAGCGAGGTATTCCGCTTTCGTCGCACGTGAATGCAGCAGGCGCAGGCCACTTTCGGAAAGGTCGCGAAGGGCGAGACTAAACGGCTCGCACTTAGGTCTCCACTTACGATCGACGGGGACGGCGGTCACCGTCGTGTAGCATGTGACTCGGTCATCTCGACGGGCCTCATGCCCCGGCAAAACCGCAGTATTCTGTGTACCAATCGCCTCATTTTCCGCCATACGACGGATAAAACTTTGCACCGAGCGAGGTATTTCTGGAAGATCGTCGGTGTCGCAGAAAACGTCGTCGAGGCGATCGTCGAACAACTGAGTGAGCTCAAGGAGCGAGCTTTCAATCTTATGAAGTAAATTGAGTTTCGACATGGCTCGCGATGAGCCCCTGCCGTTGGGGCGAGGTTTTTGTGCTGGGCCCTTCTCGACCATCGAAAGCACTTTCATTGCCAGGATGTCGTACTGGACGGGCTTTTCGATAACATCATGGACACCGCTGCTCAGAAGATCGCGGACGAGACGCGCGTTGGTCAGGGCCGTTAGAACCAAGACCTGTGGCGGATTCGGTAACTTGAGCAGGTCCTTGCAAAGGGCGTGCCCATGACGCATTGGCATTCGCAGGTCCGTCACGACGGCATTAAAGGGGCGAGAGACCGCTTTCTTGTAAGCCTCCTCTCCATCGCCTGCTTGTTCGCAATGAAAACCGCACTCGGTCAGCGCACGACTCGCCTGTTCCCGCACTTGGGGTTCGTCATCGACGATCAGAACGTGTGGCTGAGTCTTGGCCATAAACCATGGTTTCCAGGCGAGAGGCTATCGGTTCTCGACGCGAGCGGCATCAAGGAGTTGGTGAGCTACCAGGGCGGCACGGTCCGTTGCGATCAAGGCTTGCTTTAGGTCACTTTGGCTATCGTTGCTATCGGGAAGGTTTTTTGACGCGTAGGAGACATAGCCACGAATGATTTGCAAGACGTTGGTAAGTTCATGAGCTGCTGTCTCCATCCTTGATAGCCAATCGACTTCTTGCTGTGAGGGCAGCTCATCGTTGGATATGGTCTTGGGGGACATGGCTAGCAATCGACTTCCTGGGGGAGCGATAAAGGACCTGCTGAATAAATATAGGATATAATTGTATTTATATCGGAAGTGTCGGGGAATAAATCGGTTTCTTTTGGGGATAAATGCTGGTACGCCTGTTTCGAGTGGAACTCGTGAGAGCCATGTTCTCTTTATATACTCAAAGCGCCGTCCTCTTTTTTTAGCCAACCCTTTCTAGGGGTGAAGTCAGCGTAAGGAATAGGTTTCTAGGGCAATCGGGGGCTTGGTAACGTCGCCAGATGTGGAAAGCCGCATCAATCACGGCGTTTTTTTTCCGATCCTTACGGTCAAAAGGATTGAGTGCGAGGCGTTCCAGAAGAAAGCAACCGAAAGCGAGGAAGGAGCCGATTGTGTCGATCGGCCTGCCAACCAAACTTTTGCTACCTATAGATAAAAGTATTCGGTTGACCGTCGTTTAGTGTGGCCTATGTTTTTGCAACCACCGGTTTGGTCCGATGTGCCACCACCGTGACACACCAAGCCGCCACCGTTTGCTTTAAAGCCCTCGCACGAATGGTCCTCCTCGCCGCTACCAGTACGTCTCTCCTATTAGTGAACCTCCTGTTCGCGGCGATCGCTTTGACGGTCGGTTTTGCAGCGGGGGCTTGGTTTTTTGGGGGTGTTCCCAGCGAGGGAAAAACTTCTGGCAACGAAGTCCCGAAGATGGATCCCATCGCCGAGCAAATTGAGCGCGAACGGGCCGCCATGGCGTCATCCCGATTGCGTGATTTGGCAACGGGCGTGGCGAGTGACGTAGGCGAACACAATGCCAATATCGAGCGAATCGAGGCCGAATTAGCAGCCTCTCGTGGCGGCGATGGCACGGTCTCAGAGGCCAGCGTCGTGCAGGCTCTCGGCAGCATTAACGAAGCCAACGCCGAACTCCAGAAGAAGCTCGAAAAGGCGGAGCAACAAATCCAGGCCCAGGCCGAAGAGATTAAGACACACGAGTCCGAGGCTCGGACCGATTCACTCACGCAAATTGCCAATCGACGTGCGTTCGATGACGAACTAAAGCGTCGATTTGCTGAGTGGGACCGAAATGCGACTCCGTTTACGCTGCTGATTATGGATGTCGATCACTTCAAGAAATTTAATGACACGCATGGCCACTTGGCTGGTGACGAAGTCCTGCGGGAGGTTGGTAAGACTCTCTCCGACTGCGCTCGCGACATGGATTTGGCCTGTCGTTACGGTGGCGAAGAGTTCGCAATCATCTTGCCTGCAACGGCCGGCGAAAATGGAGGAATACTCGCAGAACGGGTACGAACCCAAATCGAGGAACTCCAAATTGATTTTGAGGGAAAAACGCTCAGCGTGACGATGAGCCTGGGGCTTGCTCAGGCCGCCGAGGGAGAGAATTCCCCCCAATTGATTAAGCGAGCCGACGAAGCCCTCTATCAATCAAAAGATGCGGGACGCAACAACACCCACCTCCACATTGGCGCGTGCAGCGTGCCCATTACGCCAAGGTTAAAAGAGCAAGCGGACCTTAGCCAACGCCCCGAACCGTGCGATTTATCAAGTTCCGCAGCGGATGCCTTGCCGAATCGGACTCGATCACTGGAGCTACTACGCCAAAAAGTTCGCGTTGCCCAAGAGAAAAACGAACCGCTGGCCCTCCTAGCGGCAGAGCTTGAGGGGCATCAGCGACTCAGCAAAGAATATGGCCCAGCCGTGGCTCAGCTAACCATTGACTCGGTTGGCCAATTCCTTGTCAGTGCCCTGCGGGACCAAGACCTTCTGGGGGTGATTGGTGAAGGGCGATTTATCGTACTCATGCCCGCTAGCACCCTGGCCGAAGCCCAAGAGATTGGCGATAAGATCGGCAATGCCTTGGCGAGTTGCTCTGTTCCCCTTGGTGAAGAGACCCTCCATCTACACACCCGGATGGGTTTTGCCGAGCTAGAGCCCAGTGACAGCGAAGTCACCATGCTTCAGCGGGTTGAAATGAGCTTGGAGAATGGGGTCCGAGACACCACAGGCGCTCTTGTTTAGGGCGGATTCACGATTGCAAGCCAAGGCATCCCCCGGGATAACAGGCCTGTAGCCTCGCCATCCTGGCGAGAAAAGCCCGTATCGCAAGCATCGCAGGAGGGCAGGTGGATCATCCCAGCAAAAAACCAGGCCGCATTGCCCCAAGATTCAGCCTCCGCCATCTACTTCTGGCGATGACCGCCGCTTCGGTCCTGATGGGCCTTGCCACGTTGTTGCCTCGGGATGCGCTGTGGTTCATCCTCCGACTAGCCGATCTCGGGCTCGTCGCAGGTTTGGTTGCTGGGGTGATGGTCTGTACGGGGCGGTTGAGAATTGCTTGCGTTGCCACATTGGTTCCGCTCGCTGTTGCTGCTTTCGGCGAACCCGCCTTGGGAGGACTCTTCGACGATTTTTCTCGCCTAATCCGTCGCTTGGGGGCCGGACCGGGCATCCTCGATATCAGGGTCTTTGCCCTACGCTGGGCCGAAGCGGCGTTGAGCGGTGTGGCTGCCTATGTCATCGCTGGCTGGCTTGCCGAGAAGAAGTGAGCGGATTGGCGCTAGCCACCGATCTATCAGGGAAAGCGTTACCTTTGGCTACCGGCGGCTAGCGCCGATCCGCTCACAAGAACCGCCAGCTTCCGCCTGCGGCTATCCAGTGAGCCTCGATCTTGCCTTTTCTCCGATTTCTCCCAAGCTACCCCCTTGTAGCTAGCTCAAGTTCGCTTATGATTCAGCCGAAGTTGATCGTCTTGTCCCTTTTGTGTCCCCTCCGTCTGATGGCAAGAAGGGATCGAAAGTGACAGCGAGAGACCAAGCCTTTCAGTATCCTCCTGAAGCAACTTTGAGTTTCTTCAAGAAATCGGGATAAGGGGGTTTGACAGTCGGCACGGCAGCCGTTAAATTGCTGGGCTCGAGTCAAGAGGTTGCACGAAGCACTCACTAAGTGACACGCTCACGGGTGGTTGCGGTTCCTTTAGGGATCGAAGCCCCGTTCGTTAGTGATTCTTCGCGCCCCCTCTTTCGAGAGTAGGCAATCCCGGCAGTTTGTGGCCGGTAGTCGCAGCGAAGTGGTTTCGGCCATAAGCGGCGGCGTTCTTTGACAATTTGGTTTTTAAGAGTATAGAGTGGCATCTTAAGTTGATAACGACTCTGTCGTGAGCGTTCCTCTCCGGGGGGCGGTTGCACAGAAATGATTTCGTTTTCAACCGAGCACCTTCTCTTTGCTTGATGATTTTACGGCCGGGGGTTCGCTCTTGGTTGTGGGGGAGTCCTGCAAGGAAGGGGATAGCGTTACTCGCCATCGACTTTCGCCAGTCGGTGGCGTCGTAGTCTTGGAAGAGGGATCGCCCGTGAGTCAATCGGCTGTTTAGTGATTTTTTCACTTAGTGGCAGAGCGAGGAGCGTTCGATTAATGTGGCCAAGCTATTAAGGGCGTATGGGGGATGTCTTGGCATTAGATGGCGATGATGGGCGTGGAAGTCTGCGAAATGCCCGGGGAAGTTGACAAACAAACGATGA
>JAJRUA010000205.1 GCA_024278035.1 Planctomycetota bacterium
AAGGTCTTCGGTTACCCAGAGCGTATTGAGGTGCAGCGTGTTGGGGATAAAGACCCAACGGTCGGGGCCGTAACGCTCTTCCATTTTGGTAACCACTTCCTCGTCGTCGGCAAGCGTCGCTGGGATTTTGGCCCGTTCCATATCGCCGGTGGTGAAGACGTTGATGAAGGTTTTGTGTTCGTCAATCGCGTCACGAAGGCGACGGGTGATGAAATCAGCAAGGCCGACACCAATGGCATTGCCCTTGGAGGCTTCGATCAATTCCAGGGCGGCGATGATGCGGACTTCGGGCTTGGTGATGTCATGGCCCCCCTTAACGCCACGGAATCCGGTTACGTTAGGGTCCATGCCGGTGCCGCTGTAGGTCTTGCCGATCTTATCGACGACTAACACATTGATCTTATCCATCGGCAAGCGGGGGAAATACTCTCGGTGGCGTTCCAAGAGTTGGGGCTCTTGAGCGAGTATCTCTTTCGCGGCAAGGGCATGAAGCTCAGCCGTTTTGTCGTAGCCATCTTCGAGGATCGCCAGTCCGCCCCAGATTTTCCCGGAGTCGATGAGCAACTGGCCCATCTCAAGCAGCATGTCCTTCATCTCAGGCGTAGGCGTCGAGTGAAACGTCTGGGCGGACTGAATCTTGCCCATGCCGACGACCATCATTTTGGTGAGGCCACTTTGCACGGGGCCATGGAAGCAGGTGTGGAGTTTGATACGGTTGATGACCAGCGTGCCCGCGGCCTCGTAGCAGTGACGGTCCATCCAGACGATGCCCGAATCGACTTTGCCAACTTGAACGCACTCCATGCTAGAGCGGATCGCCATGCCGGTGGCCGCTTCGGTGAGGCCGAGGGATTCGACCATTTCGCGTTGCCCCTCGGCAGTTGCCCCGTTGTGTGATCCCATGCTTGGCACAAGAAACGGCTTGGCCCCCTGCTCACGGAGCCAGTCGCCGGCAGCCCGAGTGATTTCGACTAGATTATCAATACCACGCGAACCGGCAGTGAGGGCCACTTCGCCCTGCGGCGGCGTGCCAAGTTGGTCGAGTTGGCGGCGTACCTCGGTGGTAACGTCTTCAAGCGGACGCGAAACAAGCTGCTGGCGAATTTTTACGAGTCGCATCGGTGGAGAGTCCAGAAAGATTCCTACGCAGGTGGCCCACTTGAAGTGTAGCGATTCGAGGAAAGCTTTCTAGCCGCCTGCGGCTAGGGCCATCTCACACGGCGGCGGTGAATCTACGAACTTGAATCACGGCGCAGGACGCTGCCACTGTCGATCCTGGTGAAGCCGAGCGATTCATAGAGGCCAATGGCTGCCTGGTTGTCGGCCATGGTTTGCGCTTCGACCATGGCCGCCCCACGACGCTGAATATGGCGTAAAGATTCATTCAGAAGGTGCGTTGCGGTTTTGCAGTGCCGGTGCTTCGGATCGACGTAAAGATCGATCATCCCAACGGTCGGAATCCCCCAAGCGGAGGCGAGAGGCTCAATATCCCAAAAAACGACGCTAGCGATCTCTTCTCCTGTGGCACGCAATCGGAGGGCGAACCGCATACGGTCGTGGCCCCCTGTGACGCAGGCTTCCCACCAATCTTTCGCTTTCGGAAGGAAAGTTTGTTCAAAATCCGTCTCTCGTTTGACACGGCGGACATCGCGCGAGCCGATCGTTCGTAACCGGGAAAGTTCGCGTTGCATGACAATCACCCTCGCCGACTCAGCGTAGGCGTTGCGAAGAAAGTGCGCCGTTTGTTGGGGGTCGGAATCGAGCAGCCCTGGCAGTTCGCTGCCGCCGTAGAGGCCCATGTAAAAACCGTTGAGCGGGTGAATGCCCCCAGCGTAATGGACCTTCGTCCCTTGCTGCCGCTGGTAGGCTTCGCTGGCTGCGATCAGTGCGTCAGCACACGTGTAGGCAACTCCCTCCGAAACAAGGTCGGCGTGAATCAAAAGCAACTGGGTTGTGCCAAGCGTTGTATCGAGGCTGGTGCAGTCGTCGTTCGGGCCGAACGCGGCATGGGCAAAGCCGATCGGCAGCTCATCGCGCGTAGCAACCAAGAGTCCGGCCGGATCGAAGAATTGCTTCGAGAAGACGCACAGCTCAAGCAGCGATGCGTTGATTGGCTGGGCGAGGCCTCGCTGAGGAGGTTGACTGCGCCAAACCTTGGCCAAATACGGCGGGTCCGAGTTGCGGAACGGCCGAATCTGAAACACGTCGCAACTCGCTTTAGGTGGGGGAGGGATTTCTCGCCAGGAGGGCAAGGCTATAGGGTGGGCCGCACTTGAATCGTATCGTTCCTAACGCGTACCGCATAGAGACGCTGGCGGATCGTCTCGCTCAAAACTTGCTTTCCGGTGGTCACGTCGTATTGCCAGCCGTGCCAGGGGCAGGTCAGCGTGCAACCTTGGAGCTTGCCTTTGCCGAGCGGCCCTCCTTGGTGAGAGCAGAGGCCATCGAACGCATAAAGGGCTCCCTCGACATTCGCCAAAGCGATAATCGTGTCGCCTACGAGCCTCTCGGCGGTCGTGCCGGGGGGCAAATCGGCCAGAGGCAAGGTGTCGTGCCAGCCTTTTTCCTCATGATGCTTCTCATCGGATTCCGTCATGCGGCCCTCTTCTTACGACGTACCGGCGGTTCTCCTTTCCAGCGGTTATGAACCCACCAGTACTGTTCGGGCGCTGTGCGAATAATTTCCTCCAGGCCGTGGGTGAACCATTCGGTCAGTAGCGTGGTGGTTCCCAACTGGAAATTGTCCGCCTGAGGATCGATGGAGGCAACCGCTTCGGTTTCGTAATCAAGCGGCTTGTCTCGGCGACGAACGCCAATCACAACCGTTGGCGCTTTGTAGGTTAGCGTGAAAAGTGAAACCGCTTTGTGGGTCGAGGCGGGGCGACCAAAGAAATCAATCCAACACCCTTTGCGCCCGGCGGCCTGATCGCCGAGCAGCGTGAGGGCTCCTCCCGCTTCCATCACACGTTCAATTGCCTCTCGACTTCCTTGCTTCGGCAGTAGGTACTGCCCCGTACGACCACGGAACGCATTCACAAAACGATCGACATAAGGGTTATCGATTGTTCGGGCAACCGTGTGGGTCGGAAAACCAAAGAGGCCCAACAAATAGCCTCCCAGTTCAAAGTTGCCGTAATGGCCCGAAATGATGACCTTGGGGCCATGGCCCAAGAGGGTCGAAACAATCAGCCGTTCACTGCGGTCGCTAAGGCGGCAATGTTTGCGCCAGGTGGTACGGTGGATTTTACGCGGCGTGTGGGCAATTTCGACGACCATGAGAAACAAATGGTGCCACATTCGTCTTGCCGTTATCTGCCTTTGTTTAGCCGTCCAGTCCGGAAAAGCAGTTTGAAGATTCTGATCCACAAGCTGCCGCCGCATGGGCGTGATGGTGGTGACCACCCATGCCAGCATCGCCGCTCCGCGATCGCAAAGCTCAAGCGGCAAGGCCTGGAGCGTCGCGATCAGAACGCGCAGCGCTGCGTAGGCAGCAAGATCGACGGCGGGAAGCGATGGTCGGGCCATGGCCAAGGATTATCGCTGTTCGGCGCGATACGCGAAAGACGAGTTGGTTGACTGGCGGATTATAACGATTGTGCTTTAGGCGGCAGGAGGAACTCAGCGATAAAGGGCCGTTTCTTGCCTATTCAAGCCCCTTTCCCACGAGAGTGGCTGATATTTACGCGACCTTTTGTTGCACCTCGCTTCCTAAGATGACGGACCTTATTGATGACCGCCGTAGCCACCCCTGCTCTCTCAACGCCCCTCAAAACGCTTGATATCAATCAAGTCTTGCTGGATGCCATTGTCGCTGCAACGCAAAAGGGCCTTGCAATGTCAGGCCTTAATGCGAAGTGTGTTGGCGTGTCGCGGGTTCCAGGAAAGCAAGCGGGCCAAGTTACCGGCATGATCGGCGTGCAAGGTTCCGTCTCCGGCTTCTTCACTGTCAACATGCCCGAGCTACTCGCTTTTCAAGCCGTCGAAGGCCTGTTGGGCGAAAAGTACGACAAGCTCACGCCACAAGTCATCGACGGAGCTGGCGAAGTAACCAACATCATCGCCGGGGGGCTGAAGTCGGCGCTCGCTGGTTCGGAATGGGCTTTCTCGCAGATCACGGTCCCGTCGGTCATCGTCGGCGATGGCTACCAAGTCGCCTTTGCTAGCGGGTTGGAATTGATCGACGTGATCTTTGAAATCGAGAACGACGAAGCGATCTTGGTCACCGACCGATTGCTACACGTAACGCTGTCGCTCCTACGGCTATAAGAGCCGTATCGTTAGAAGTGACAGCTCACCTGCTTTGGCTGAAAGCGGACCGCTAAAAGCTGAAGGTTCCCTTTTTCTACTCATCCGAAGCGCGTAGCCAGGGTGCAATCGTTGGCGTGTTCTCGCACAGTTCGTCGGCAGAGAAGTAAAGGGCGATCTCTCGCTTCGCTGCTTCTTCACTGTCCGAGCCGTGGACCAAGTTCATCTGTCGGCTCGAACTAAAATCACCCCGAATTGTGCCTGCCGCCGCTTGCAAGCCACTCGTGGCTCCCAACATGTCGCGTACAACACGGATTACGTCGAGCCCTTCCAGCACGCCCGCCATCACGGGGCCGCCGGTGATAAAACCTTCGAGCGTCGGATACCAACCCTTTTTGACATGCTCAGCGTAATGCTGCTTGGCCAGCTCGGGCGTGACCTGCATCAGCTTCATCGCGACGAAGTTCAGTCCTTTCTCCTCAAAGCGGGAGATGATCTTGCCCATCAGGCGGCGTTGGACACAGTCCGGTTTTAGGAGGATCAGCGTGCGTTGCATGTTTTTACTGCTAAACAAAGGGGAAAGTAGAGCATCCGAAGCCGCCGATTCTACGCGAGCCCTGCAAGGTACTCAAGTCAGGGGATGTAGGCGAGCCGCCGTCTTGCCTACAGCACGCTAGCATGTCTCCTCATTTGCTTATCGCCCCCCCCCGTTATTTGCTATCGACAGAGCCCGGTAGGTTGCTAGCCTTCGTGGCCTAGGCACGCGATTTTTTTCCTCCGCCTGAAAAACGGATTCTTATGCACGCTCGATCGATGGTTTTGGCCACCCTGTCTCTAGGAATGGCCACACTTGTAGGATGCTCGAAAGGACAGACCACCGTGCCCAATCCCTTTTGCACGGCGGACCGGGTTCCACCGCCGGCGACGCGGGCGATTGCCCCGGGGACGGCCCAGCCGTACTACCAAAGCGTGCCGGCGACGACGGCCCCCTCCTATGCGCCTCCTGCTGGCGCTTACCTGCCTCAAACCTCCAGCCCCCGACCCGCCCTCAGCACAGTTGCCTCAGCGGGCGATGCGATTTCCATTCCGACGGACAACACGGCGTTACGCTTCGGCGGAGCGACGCACCCTGCTCCGCTTAATCCGAGCCAACCCCAATCGCTGGCAGCTCGCACGGCCACCGCCAGCGGGTGGATATCTGGTTCGGCACCCGTGCGAAACCCCATTCTTAGTGGTTCGCCACAGATCGCCTCGACTCCCCGGGTTCGCTTGCCAGGCTCAGGGACCTACGCACGCCAACCCGTAAGCGTCGCGGCTTTGGAATCACGTACGCAAGGAGTACGAATCACTCCGCAAACCAACGGCAACAACCGTTCGTCTGACACAGTCGGCTGGCGATAAGGTAGGCTAACTAAACGGATATCGCCTTCGATGGAGGGTCCGATAAGCCTCGCCCCTATTTTTTCCCAGCCGCAGGCGGAAGCCAGCGGAGAATACGAGAGCCCCACGGCTTCCGCCCAAGGGTAGCTCTTTAGCTCGACTCAACCTCCCCCCCCTCCTGCTCAAGTGTCCACCGTTTCAACAGGTCCGTTGCGTTACTTTCATGCCGCCCTTGGTGGGCCGGTGCGCCGTCGGTTGGCGCAGTGGGCAGCGTGCATCGAACCGATTGACCGCCGGGAAGAAGCTCTCAAGAAGCTCAGCGATTACGACCTTCGCAAAGAAAGCCTTTCGCTCCGCTATCGGGCCCGCAGTGGCGAGCCACTCGATCGGTTATTAGTCGAAGGGTTTGCCATCGTGCGTGAGGCGGGACGGCGGACGATTAACATGCGGCATTTCGAGGTGCAATTACTGGGCGGTGCGGCGGCCCACCATGGCTCGATCATCGAGATGCAGACGGGCGAAGGCAAAACCCTCACCGCCACGCTGCCGATGTACCTTGCCGCGCTCGACGGCAAAGGGGCCCACTTAGCAACCGTCAACGATTACCTCGCCGCCCGCGATGCCGAGCTAATGGAGTCGGTCTACAACGCGCTAGGCATGTCGGTCGGTGTGATCCAGGGGCAACAGCCTCAGGCCGATCGGCAAAAAGCGTATGCCTGCGACGTGACCTATGGCACCGCCAATGAGATGGGCTTTGATTTTCTTCGCGATCGTTTGCTAAAACGCCGTATCGAAGAGGGGGCTCGCGATCTGTTTGGCGAAATGCTCTCCGGCACCTCTGCCGCCGGGTCGGGAGAGAAGCCCGTGCAGCGCGACTTGCATTACATGCTCGTGGACGAAGCGGATAGCATTTTGATTGATGAGGCACGCACGCCACTCATCATTAGTGCCGCGCCGGGCGAGGATGAGAAAATCGCGACCGAAGCCTACATGTGGGCCTCTGCCGAAGTCTCCCGATTCGAGGAAGAAGAGCACTACGAGTACGAGCACAAAGAAAAGCGTGTCGATCTCACGCTCGCTGGTCGACGTTTGGTACGGGAAACGAGCAAGCCCTCGGCGATGGACCGATTGCCCCTTTCAGA